>JAOPWW010000076.1 GCA_025965495.1 Frankiales bacterium | reverse complement strand
GGGCGGCCGGCCGTCGGCGTCGGGTGGCGGGGCGGGCTCCGGCCGTCCTGCCCGGGTCGCGGGCACGGGCCCGAACGCCCAGGTCGGCCCTCGTGGTGAGGCCCGGCGTGCGGAGCGGGAGCAGCAGGGGGATCGTCCGGCCAGGCCGACCGGCGCAGCTCCCCGAGGCGCACGACCGGTCACCGGTGGCGCAGCGCCCTACCGCGCTGCGGGCCGACCCACGACGGCGAGTCCCACCGCTGGTGCTCGTGGTGCGATCTCCGGCCGTCCGACCGGCGGTGCCTCCGGAGACCGGGCCGTGAGCCGCGGGCAGGCCGCCCGACCCAGGATCGAGGGAGGGCCGGCGCGACGTGGGGACGACCGGCCCAGCGGTGGTCCGCGCGGGGGCAGGCCGGTCGACAGCGGTCGCGCCGCGTACGGCGACCGGGAGGTTCGGCGGAGCGCCGGCGGAGGGGACCGTCCCGCTGCCTCCGGGCGACCGGCCGGTGGTCGACCGTCCGCCGGAGCAGGCGGAGCTCCGCGCACGAGTCCCGGCACGGGTCGTCCCTTCGGTGGACCTGCGCGCGCAGCCGGACCGTCGCGGGAGGGCGACGCGCCGACCGTGCCGGGCAGGCCCTTCGCCGGCGGGCGCCCGGGGAGTCGTGGCGGGGACGGTGACGCGCGTCCTGCGCGCCCGTCCCAGGGCACTGGTATGCGTGGCGACGACGCACGGCGACCGGACCGCGAGGCAGCTCCTCGTGAGGCTGGTCCTCGTGATGCGGGCGGACGTGAGGCTGGTCCCCGTGATGCGGGCCGGCGTGATGCGGGTCCTCGTGATGCCGGCGGTCGTGATGCGGGTGGGCGTGGTCCGGGCGGTGGCTACGCGCAGGGACGCGACCAGTCAGCCCGAGACGCCGGCGGTAGCGGTGGCGGCGGCGAGCGCCGTCCGACCCCGGACGACCGTGCGTCCGGGAGGCCCCCGGCGTCGTCGACAGCTGGTGGCCGGCCGTCCGGAGGCGGCGGTGGAGGCCGTGCCCCTGAGCGAGGTGGTCCCCGTGGGGCCGGTCGTCCGGGTGCGCCGTCCCCTGAGGAGCGGGTCTACGACCCCCGCCGCGAGGCGCGCCGCGCCCTGTCCCGGGTGCCGCTCCCGGACGACGTGGCACCCGAGATGCTGGACCAGGAGGTCCGCCGTTCTCTGCTCACCCTGTCCCACGAGACGGCCGAACTCGTCGCCCGCCACCTGGTGATGACCGGCCGCCTGCTGGACGAGGACCCGGAGCAGGCACTGGTGCACGCCCGTGCCGCGGGCGCCCTGGCCGGACGGGTCGCCGTCGTGCGTGAAGCGGTGGGGCTGGCCGCCTACACGGCCGGCGAGTGGGCCGAGGCGCTGTCGGAGCTGCGCGCCCACCGCCGGATGTCCGGCTCGCCCGAGCACCTCCCGGTGCTGGCCGACTGCGAGCGGGCCCTCGGTCGTCCGGAGCGGGCCCGGACCGCCCTCGACGACGCGGACGTGCCGCGGCTGGAGCAGGCGACCCGGGTGGAGCTGGTCATCGTCGTCGCCGGCGCGCGGCGCGACCTGGGTCAGCCCGACGCCGCGGTGCTGCTCCTGCAGGGCCCGGCCCGAGCGACGACCGGGAAGCGCCCGTGGGCCGCGAGGCTCTGGTACGCCTACGCCGACGCACTGCTGGACGCCGGCCGGGACGACGAGGCGCGCGAGTGGTTCGAGAAGGCGTCGGACGTCGACGCCGACGGGGAGACCGACGCCGCCGACCGGCTGCTCGCGCTCGACGGCGTGCTGTTCGACCACGACGCGGACGACGAGGACGAGCAGCCCGAGGGCGAGGAGCAGGCCCTCGACGCCGAGGGCCTGCGCGCGCTCGTCGCCGACGCCGTCGAGCTGGAGCGGGACGGCGGGCACCAGACGAATCCCTCGGCGCCGGTCGGGCAGGCGTCCACGGTCCAGGAGTCGGGTCTCGAGGTGCCGGGTGCCGAGCTGTCCGACGTCGAGCCGCCTGCCGCACCGCCTGGCAAGGGGGCCGGAGAGGAGCGGCACGGGCCGGGCGAGCCCACCCCGACCTCGCCGTTCAGCGACCGCCTCGAGGCCCAGCCGCGGGCGACGCGTCCCGCCGCTGTCCCGTCGGTGACCTTCGTGCCGGCGGAGAGCGAGCAGGGGTCCGACGAGGACTAGCCGGCCTCCCGCGGCTCGACCCGGTCCAGCCAGCGCAGGACGCCCGAGAGGTTGAAGGCGTCGCCCGCGAGCAGCTCGTGCTTCTCGCGCAGGGCCGGGTCGTCCCGCACGGCCGCGTAGCGCTCGGCGGTCCGCTCCCGGACAGCCGCGACGGCGTGGTCGAGGTCGAGCCCGGCGTCGCGGGTCTCCCGGGCTCGTTCGACCCACAGCTCGAGCTCCTCGGCGCTGCCGGCCAGCGTCTGCTCGACGGCGTCGACCGGCCCGAAGTGGCTGAACAGCAGCCGCCTGGGCTGCAGGTCGCTGAAGGCCTCGAGGCTGGCGAGGGCGAGCTGCAGGTCGAAGTCGGGTGGCGGGGTGGCCGGGCGGAGCAGGTCGGCCTCGGGGACGTAGATGCCGGCGGCGTCACCGACGTAGAGGTCGCCGGTCAGGGAGTCGAGCAGCCCGACGTGGTGGTGGGCGTGCCCGGGCGACCACGTGCTGGTCAGCCGCCGACCGCCGCCCAGGTCGACGACGCCGGTGTTGCCCAGCGCGCGGACCCGCTCGACCGGCGTGGGGAGCAGGTCGCCGAAGACGGTGTCCAGGACGTCCCCGAAGACCGAGCGGGCGGACGCCAGCAGGCGACCCGGCTCGACCAGGTGCCGGGCCCCGCGCTCGTGCACGACCACCTCCGCGCGGGGGAAGGCCGCCGCCAGGTCCCCGACGCCACCGGCGTGGTCGAGGTGGATGTGCGTGACGACGAGGGTCGCGAGGTCGTCGGGCCCGATGCCCAGGTCGCTCAGCGCACCGATGACCTGCTCCGCGCTGCGCGCAGCACCGGTCTCGACGAGCGCAGGTCGGTCGCTGCGGATCAGGTAGGCGGCGGTGATGCTGTCGTACCCGCCCATGCGGGTGTCGATGAGGTGGACGTCGGCGCCCAGGTCCGTCG
>JAOPWW010000534.1 GCA_025965495.1 Frankiales bacterium | reverse complement strand
GGAACGAGAGCGCCTTCGCCGACGCGCTGGACCCCGACCTCCACCTGAGCAAGACGGTCGACGCGAGCACCACCCAGCCGGGGTCGACCCTCCACTACACGGTGACCGCCCGCAACGACGGCACCGGTGGGGCGACCCAGGTCCAGCTGACCGACACCTTCCCGGACGCGACGACGTCGACCCTCGCCCTCGGCGCCCTCCGGGTCGGCGGGAGCGCCGCACGGCCGACGAGCTGGCTGGTGCCCTGCGCGACGAGCGACGGGACGGTGGTCACCAACAGGGCCGTCGTCAGCGGTCGCGACCTGCTGGGCGACCCCGAGGCCGACCCGAGCGACAACACCGCCTCGGTGGCCACCACCGTGCGGGCACCCGTCGTCGGGCTCACGGCGTCGGCGACGCCGCAGCAGGCGGGGGAGGCCTCGACGGTCGTCCTGACCTACACGAACACCGGCGGCGCCGGTGTCACCGGCCTCACCCTCACCGACACCTTGAGCCGCGACACCTACTACTCGCTCGCCCTCGACCAGGGCACCGGCCCGCGGCCGACGACCGTCACCAGGCTCGCCGACGGCCGGACGGTCCTCACCTGGTCCTTGGGCGCTCTGGCGGCCGGCGGAACGGGGAGCGTGCGCTTCACGACCCGCACCAGCCTGCTCCTGCGGCCCGGTGCGGCCGTCACCGGCGCGGTGACGCTCGACGCCGTGTTCGGCACGGGTTGTGTCCTGCCGACGGTCACCGGCGCGACGTCGTCGCCGGTGCTGTCATCCGTGCCGACCCGCGACCCGCTGTCGCAGGGGTACTGGGGCAACCATCCGGCGACGGCCGAGCTGCTCGCCCGGGTCCAGGCCACCTACCAGCGGCACGACACGTCCGGCGACGGGTCGCTCAGCACCGCCGAGCAGACCGCGGCGTTCGCCGGCAGCGGCACCGCCCAGACGCTGCAGTCCCAGCTGCTCGCCGTGTTCCTCAACCTGGCCGACCGGCGGGTCGTCGCCAGCACCCGCATCGCGTCGAAGACCGCGACGCAGCTGGCGCTCGCCGACGTCGCCGACGCCGGCCGCTACGGCATCGCCACGGCGGCTGTGCCGCTCACCGCGGCGACGCAGGACCGCTACAGCGCCACCACGACGGTGCTGGACGAGATCGACACCGGGCGCAGCGAGCGGTACTGACCGGTCGCTCCGCATCTGCGCTGGGCCGTCGTCCGGGCAGCCAGGCATGCTGGCGGGGTGCGTACCGCCCTCCTGCTGGCCTCCGTCCTGCTCGCCGCGGGCTGCTCCCGAGGGACGTCGCCGGCGGCCCTGCCTCCCGTCGACGACCCGGCCGTCGCCTCGGAGGCACCCGCCGCGCAGGGGACCGTCCCGGCGGCCCGGCTCCGCGGGATGCTGCTCCAGCTCGTCGACGCTCCCACCCTGACGTCGCGGCGGGAGTCGGCCAGCGCGGACCTCACCACGCAGGCCACGCCGCAGCTCGCGCTGTGCACCCCGGTCCAGCCGGTCGCACCGCACGAGGTGGCGAACGTCCTGGCCAAGCCGGCCACCATGGGGCAGGCACAGGTCTTCGAGGTCCTGGCCGTCTTCGCCACCCCGGCCGCTGCCCGGCAGGCCTTCGACGCCGCGACCCGCTCCACCAAGGCCTGCCTGACGTACACCTCGGGCGGGACGGACTTCCGCGTCGTCGACGTCGGGACGCCTCGGATCGAGGGGACGGACGCCGTGCTGCAGTACCGGCTGACGACGGCGGACGTGCTGCACGGCGACGTCCGGACCCTCGCCGTGGCCGGGTCGTCGCTGGTCCTGCTGACCGGGTACGGCGCCCCGCCCGCGGGACAGACCCTGCTGCAGTTCCAGGCCTCCGTGCTGCGCGCCGCGGTGCGCCGGCTCGGGTCGAGCGGGAAGGCCGGCCCGGTCGCTCCCTGACGCTGAGGGCTACCAGCCGCGCTCGCGCCACTCCGGCAGGCTCGGGCGCTCTGCGCCGAGGGTCGTGTCCACGCCGTGGCCCGGGTAGACCCAGGTGTCGTCCGGGAGCTGCCCGAAGACCTTGCGCTCGAGGTCGTCCATGAGGCTGGTGAAGCGCGAGGCGTCCTTCTCGGTGTTGCCCGGACCGCCGGGGAACAGGCTGTCGCCGGAGAACAGGTGCGGCCGGGCGTCGCCGGCGTAGAGGACGGCGAGCGAGCCCGGGGTGTGGCCCTCGAGGTGGACGACGCTCACCGTCGCCGCGCCGACCTGGACGGTGTCGCCGTCGGCGAGCAGCCGGTCGACGGGCACGGGCAGGTCGGCGGCGTCGCCGGCGTGGGCCAGGACGGGCGCGCCGGTGGCGGCGACGACCTCGGCGAGGGCCTGCTGGTGGTCCCAGTGCCCGTGGGTCTCGAGGACGCCCACCAGCTTCCCGTCACCGACGAGCTCGAGCAGCCGCGGGGCGTCGCCGGCGGCGTCGACGAGCAGCGTGTCGCCGGTCTCCGTGCAGCGCAGCAGGTAGCAGTTGTTCGTGAAGGGGGGCGTGCAGACCTTCGTGATGCGCAGGCCCGCGACCTCGCGGACGTCCGCGGGACCGCCCTGCTCGACGACGCCGGTGTAGCTGCTCATCGGAGCTCCTCGGGGAGGGATCGGGGGGCTCGACCGTAGGTCACGGTCACCGGCGCCTCCTCACGAGGCCGGGCCGGTCCCGGCTCTGGTGCAGCACGTCACAGCCGTCTTCGGGACGCGTCCTGTCGGTGCCCGGCGTTAGCCTGAGGACGACGACCAGACCGACCTGACGGGACCCCGTGGCTGACCGCCTCATCGTGCGCGGCGCGCGCGAGCACAACCTCAAGGACGTCTCGCTCGACCTGCCCCGCGACGCCCTGATC
>JAOPWW010000516.1 GCA_025965495.1 Frankiales bacterium | reverse complement strand
AGCGTGGCCTGGCCGCCCTCGAGCAGCACGGTCTCGCCGCGGTCGAGCGCCTGGTTCAGCAGCAGGGAGGTGTCGGCGACCATCGGCCGGACCCGCTCGGCGAAGGCCAGCAGCTCCTCGACGACCTCGTCGACGGCGACCGACTTGCGGTTGTAGACCTTGGTCAGGACCTGGTTCTTGGTGACGAGGGCGCCCTCGACCTTCTGGCGCAGGATCCCCTCGTCGAACAGGTCCTGCACGCGGATGCCGACGCGGTTCATCTTGTCGGCGTAGGTCGGGCCGATGCCGCGGCCGGTGGTGCCGATCTTCTTCTTGCCGAGGAACCGCTCGGCGACCCGGTCGAGGGTCCGGTTGTAGGACGCGATCAGGTGCGCGTCGGCGCTCAGCAGCAGCTTCTCGCAGGACACCCCGCGGGCCTCGAGGGCGTCGATCTCCTCGAACAGCACGGACAGGTCGACGACGACGCCGTTGCCGATGACCGGGGTGCAGCCGGGCGACAGGATGCCGCTGGGCAGCAGGTGCAGGGCGTAGGTGTCGTCGCCGATGACGACGGTGTGCCCGGCGTTGTTGCCGCCGTTGAACTTCACGACGTAGTCGACGGAACCGCCGAGCTGGTCGGTGGCCTTGCCCTTGCCCTCGTCGCCCCACTGGGCGCCGACCAGGACGAGTGCGGGCATGATCGCTCCTCAGACAGCCATCGAACCCCGGGCGCTACGCCCGGGGCTCTTGCGGGACGAGGCTACTGGACATCGTCAGGACATCTGCAGGCTTCCTGCTCGTGACCAGCGCCCACGCCGGCAGCACGGGGGACGACGCGGTCGAGGCCGCCCGCCGGGTGCTGTCCGCCGAGGCCCACACCGAGCGGGTCACGACCGCCACCCCGGCCGAGCTCGACGCCGCTCTGCTGGGGGCGGACGGCCGGCAGGTGGTCCTGGCCGGAGGGGACGGCACGCTGCACCTGGCGGTCGCCCGGCTGCGCGCCCTCGGCCGCCTGGACCTGCCGCTGGCCCTCGTCCCGCTCGGCACCGGCAACGACCTCGCCCGAGCGCTCGGCCTCCCGCTGGACCCCGCCGAGGCGGCCCACGTCGTGACCGCGTTCGGCCCGCGGCCGCTGGACCTGCTCGTCGAGGACGGGGGCGACGTCGTCGTCAACGCCGTCCACCTCGGCGTCGGAGCGGCGGCCGCCGAGGCGGCGGGCCGGTGGAAGCCGCGGCTGGGTCCGCTCGCCTACCCGGTCGGCGCCGTCGCCGCGGGCGTGCGGAGCGCCGGCTGGCGGCTGCAGGTCGTGGTCGACGGGCAGGTCGTGGCCGACGGGCACCGGCGCGCCCTGATGGTCGCCGTCGGCAACGGCCGGGCCGTCGGCGGCGGCGCCCCCCTCATGCCGACCGCCTCCCCCGACGACGGCCTGCTCGACGTCCTGGTCTCCTACGCCACCGGCCCGTTCGCGCGGGTCCGCTTCGGCGCGGCCCTGACGGCGGGGACGCACCTGCGCGACCGCGACGTGCGCTGGGCCCGCGGCCGGAGGGTCACCGTCGCCGGCGAGCCGGTCGGGGTGGACGCCGACGGGGAGCTCGGGGGCGAGGCCCGCAGCCGGGGCTGGACGGTGGAGCCGGGCGCCTGGTCCCTGGTGCGGCCGTAGGCTCGGGACGTGGCTCGGATCCCCGGCATGGACACCGCGTTCGCCCTGCTGCAGGCGCAGACGGAGGCGCTCGCGCAGCTGCCCGACGTCGTGGGGAAGATCGACCGGGCGGTCCGCGGGCTCGGCGAGACGGTCCAGCAGGCCCGCGACACGATCGCCGCGGTGCAGCGGCTGACGGCGCGGATGGACGGGATCGTCGCCGAGCTCGAGGAGCCGCTGCGCGAGCTCGCCCCCGGGCTGCGCAAGCTCGCGGTGGTCCTGGACGACGAGGTCGTGAGCGACCTGCCGCAGACCCTGCGCACGATCCAGTCCGACGTCCTGCCGGTGATCCGGACGCTCGCCGACACCCACGACAAGGTCGACCGCCTGATGGGCCTCATGGACGCCTTCGGCGGCCTGCCCGGCGCGGGCCTGCTCGGGCGCCGCCGGCCGCAGCCGCCGGCGCGCCCCTCGATCGTCGTGGAGCAGGACCCGCCGGTCCGCGACTAGCTGAGCGCCGCCTTGGCGGTCGGGTCGCTGTCGTCGAGGAACTGCCCGATCCGGTCGGCCTCCTCGGTCTCCCCGATGGCCGCGGCCGCGCGGCCCAGCGCGTTCAGGGCGCGCAGGAAGCCGCGGTTGGCCTCGTGGGCCCACGGCACCGGGCCGTAGCCCTTCCAGCCGGCCCGGCGCAGGCTGTCCAGGCCGCGGTGGTAGCCCGTGCGGGCGTAGGCGTAGGACTCCACGACGGCGTCACGCGCGAACGCGGCGTCCGCGAGAGCGGCCCAGGCGGCGCTGGAGGTCGGGTGCTGCGCGGCGACGACGGCGGGGTCCGTGCCGGCGGCGACCAGGGCCGCACCCGGCTCGTCGGGAAGCAGGGTGGGCGGCGGTCCGCCGAGGAGGTCCTTGCCAGCGAGGCTCATGGACCCAGTCTCCCTCAGACGGGCTCGAGCCGGCGCAGGGCCGCGTGCTCGTCGAACAGGTCGGCCTCGGCCAGGCGGGCCGCGACGACGGCGGCGACCGAGACGGCCCCCAGGAGCATGAACATGACGACGACCTGGAAGCGGATCGCCGTCAGCGGCGGCACCCCGGCCAGCAGCAGCCCGGTCATCGCCCCGGGCAGGCTGATCAGCCCGACCGTGCGGACGGCGTCGATGTCGGTGACCAGGGCTGTGCGCAGGGCGAGCCGGCGGTGCGGCGCGAACGCCTCGCTCGCGGTCAGCCCGAGCGCGAGCCGCGCCTCCACCTGCGGGCGCGCGCTCACGGCCTCCTCGCGCAGGCGCCGCAGCACGACGGTCGTCCCGCGCAGGGCGGCCGACACGACCATCCCGCCGATGGGCACGACCACGCGCGGCTCGACGTCGACGACCCGCGCGACCACCAGCAGCCCCAGGGTCACGACCACGCCGACGGCGACCGCCACCGTCGCCGTCCGCTGGGCGTGCGGCAGGCCCGCGGCCCGCCCACCCGCGACCCGGCCGGCGACCAGCACCATCCCGCCGACCCACAGCACCGACCCCGGCGCGCCCGCCCGCGCGAACAGCACCCCGAGCACCGCCCCGACGGCGACCAGCTGCACCGCCGCCCGGACCGCCGCGACGACGACGTCGCGCGCGAGCCCCAGCTGCTCCCGCACGACGACAGCCAGGCACAGCCCGACCAGGAGCACGCTCGTGCCGACGCCCAGCCAGCTGGGCACGGACGGGCTCACGCGCGCGCCAGGTAGCCGCTGCGGGCGGCCGGACCGGCCTCGACCAGGCGGCCGCGCTCGAGGACGAGGACGTCGTCGGCCAGCCGGGCGGCCTGGGCGAGGTCGTGGGTGACCAGGACGGCCGTCAGCCCGTCGGCCACCAGGGCGGCCACCACCCGCTCCACGTCGGCCGTCGCGACGGCGTCGAGCGCGCTGGTCGGCTCGTCGAGCAGCAGCACCTCGGGTCGGACCGCGAGCGCCCGCGCGAGGCACAACCGCTGGGCCTCTCCACCGGACAGCCCCGTCGTCGTCCGGTCCAGGGCCATCCCGGGGAGCCCGGCGCGCTCGAGCAGCGAGGCCGCCTCATGCGCGTCGACCGCCGTCCCGGTGCTCAAGTCCTCCAGGACCGTGGCGCCGAGCAGCACCGGAGCCTGCTGCACCAGGCCGACCCGCCGCCGGACGTCGTGGACGTCGAGCTCGCGCAGCGGCCGCCCCCGCAGCAGCACCGTCCCCGACGTCGGCTCCTCGAGGCGGTCCAGCAGCCGCAGCAGGGTGCTCTTGCCGGCGCCGCTCGGGCCGACGACGGCGGTGCAACGGCCGGCCGTGAGCTGCGCGGTCACGGCGTCGAGCAGGACCGCCTCGCCGCGGACGACGGAGACGGCCTCGAGGGCGAGCACCGGAGTCACCCCACCATGATGGGGCCGTGCACTACGCGAACCGCGCCGCCCGCGCCCTGCTCGGGGTCACGGCCCACCCCGGAGGTCTGGCCCTCACCGGCCACGCCCTCGTCCTGGCCGGCCTCGGCGCGGGCGACACCGTCCTCGACGTCGCGTGCGGCGACGGCGCCACGCTGCGCGAGCTCGAGCAGCGCGGAGCGGCCGCCCTCGGCGTCGACGTCGAGCCGGAGGCGGTCGCGCGCTGCCGGGGGCGGGCCGTGGTGGGCGACGCCGTAGCGCTGCCGGTGGCGAGCGGACTGTTCGACGGCGTCCTGCTCGAGTGCTCGCTGTCGACGTTCGACGACCCCGAGCGGGCCCTGCGCGAAGCCGCCCGGGTGCTCAAGGCCGACGGCGTCCTGGTGCTGACCGACGTCGTGCTGGACCGGGAGGCGGCGCCCAGCGACGTCGTCGCCGCCGTGGACGCGCTCACGACCGCCCGGTCGGTCCCCGAGTGGACCGACCTGCTCGAGCGCGGCGGCTGGCACGTCACCCGCACCGAGGACCGCCGCGACGACGCCCTCACGCTGGTGCGGCGGGTCCGGCGCCGGCTGCTCCTGGCCCGTCCCCGCGCGGCCCTGACCGCCTGGGCCTGCGAGAAGGCGGTCCGGGCAGGGTCGCTGAGCTACGTCCTGCTCGTCGCGGTCCGGGCCCCGGACTAGCTGACCGGCAGGCTCCAGGCCGAGGCCCAGACGGACTGGTCGACCGTGCCGGCCGCAGCCGGCTTGAGGCCCTTCTGCGCGGCGAAGCGCTGCGCGACGGAGGCCGACTGCGGGCCGAACTTGCCGTCGACGACGAGGTCCCAGCCGCGGGCGGCCATGCGGCGCTGCCACATCTTGGTCGCGAGGCGGTAGACGTCGCGGTCCGCGGCCGTCATGACGCGGCCGTCGAAGACCGGCGGCTTGACCGTCGCGAGACCGACGACGACGCGGCTGCGGGGGCTGGCCTGGTACTTGCCGAGCATCGGGACGGCGGCCCGGACCAGCGTGCGGCGCGAGCGGCTGGCGCGCTCGACCTGGCGCGGCGCGGCCTCGTCGGTGACGGCCTGGGGAGCCACCTCGGGGGCGGCCCGCTTCACGGCGGGAGCGCTCTCCTGCACGGCCTCGCGGGGCGCACCTCCGCGCAGGCCGAGCTTGCGGGAGCACGACGGCCACGGGGACCAGCCGCGGGCGTCGTGGAGGTTGTTCGCGACCCGGATCTGCTCGCCCCGGCTGTTCTGGTCGGGCCGGCCGCTGCCGCCGTAGGCGCGCCAGGTGCTGACGTCGAACTGCAGGCCGCCGTAGTAGCCGTTGCCGCTGTTGATCGACCAGTTGCCGCCGGACTCGCAGGAGGCGAGGCGGTCCCAGTCGGAGTTGGACGCGGAGGCGTGGGCCGCCGTGCCGTCGCCGAGCAGGAAGGCGGCGGTCATGCCGCCGGCGATCGCGGCCGGAGCGGCGGCGCTGGGCTTGGCGTGCTTGCCGGCAGGGCGGAACAGCGACACGGGGGTCCTTCCCTGACGCCTGCGGGGTGAGCTGTCGGGTTCGGACGAGGAGGTCGCCCGGCACGCTGGCCGTGGTCGGCGCAGCAGTGCTTCACCCCGAGGCCGGCCGCTCCGGGGAGCAGCGAGGCCGGTGGGACGTGTGGGTCCCCCGCTCCCGTCCCAGGGAGGTCTTCTTCGCGCCCGGGGACGGGACTCGGCGGGCGAGCGCGAAGACCCGCGCCACAGGGCGCGGGAGGTGTGGGGTTGTCCGGCGAGAGTAACGGACGGGTCACGGTCCTGTCTGCAGGACCCCCGTCACAGCCGGTGCTCGCGTGCCGTGCTTGCGTCCGAACGGGTGCGTCCGACAGCCCTCGCCGGTTCGGACGCAACGCTCGCGTCGACGGCGGCCTCAGCGCAGGCGGGTGCCCGTGCTGCGCAGGTCCTCGCAGGCCCGGACCACGCGGGCGGCCATGCCGGCCTCGGCGGCCTTGCCCCAGGCCCGCGGGTCGTACTGCTTCTTGTTGCCGACCTCGCCATCGACCTTGAGCACGCCGCCGTAGTTGGTGAACATGTGGTCGACGACGGGGCGCGTGTAGGCGTACTGCGTGTCGGTGTCGACGTTCATCTTGACGACGCCGTAGTCGAGGGTCTCGCGGATCTCCTCGAGCAGCGAGCCGCTGCCGCCGTGGAAGACCAGGTCGAAGGGCCGGTCGACTCCGGTCTTCTCGCCGACGGCGTCCTGGATCTCCTTGAGGATGGTCGGCTTGAGCTTGACGTTGCCCGGCTTGTAGACGCCGTGGACGTTGCCGAAGGTGGCGGCCAGCAGGTACCGGCCGTTCGTCGTTCCGAGCGCCTCCGCGGTCTTCAGCGCGTCCTCGGTCGTCGTGTAGAGCTTCTCGTTCTCGTGGCTGTTGTCGACGCCGTCCTCCTCGCCGCCGACGACGCCGATCTCCATCTCCATGACGATCTTCGCGGCGCCGCACTTCTCGAGCAGCTCCTGCGCGATCT
>JAOPWW010000483.1 GCA_025965495.1 Frankiales bacterium | reverse complement strand
ATCCGGTCGAGCCGGGTGACGACGTCGGCGCGGAGCTCGGCGAAGGTCTCGAAGCCGGTGGAGGCGGAGGCCCAGGCGTCGTCGGCCTCGGGGAGGCTGCGCTCCTGGACGGCCTGGACCGTGACGGCGACCTCGGCGTCCTTGCCCTCGTGCTCGCCGGCGACCAGCGCCGTCGTGAAGGTGCGCGCGTCGCCCTTGACGGCGCCGGTGACGGCCGCATCGATGCCCTCGAGCAGCTGGCCCGACTGCACGACCTGCTGGGCGTACTCGTCCGGCGACACGCCTGCGCGGGCGGCGCGGCGCACGACCTGGTCGGTGAGCTCGGCGTCGGTGACCCCGAGCTCCTCCTTGTCGGCGACGGCGTCGAGCACGAGCTGCGCCTTGACGGCCGACTCGGCACTGTCCTTGAGCTCGGCCTCGAACTCCTCCTGGGTCTTGCCCTCGCTCTCGAGGTAGCCCTCGAGGGAGGCGCCGCTCTGGGTGAGCTGCTGGTCGGCGGTCTGCCGGCGCCAGGTGAGCTCGGCGTCGACGACGGACTGCGGCAGCGGCACCTCGACCTGCGCGAGCAGGGCCTCGAGCACCTTGTCGCGGGCGTCGACGCCCTGCTGCAGGCGCTTCATCCGGTCGAGCCGCGCGACGACGTCGGCCCGCAGCTCCGCGAACGTCTCGAAGCCGGTGGAGGCGGAGGCCCAGGCGTCGTCGGCCTCGGGGACGCTGCGCTCCTGCACGGCCTGGACGGTGACGGCGACGTCGGCGTCCTTGCCCTCGTGCTCCCCGGCGACCAGCGCCGTCGTGAAGGTGCGCGCGTCGCCCTTGACGGCGCCGGTGACGGCGGCGTCGATGCCCTCGAGCAGCTGGCCCGAGCCGATCTGGTAGCTCAGGCCGGTCGCGGTGCCGCCGGCGACCTCCTCGCCGCCGACCGTGGCCACGAGGTCGAGCGTGACGAAGTCGCCGTCGGCCGCCGCGCGGTCGACGTCGACCAGCGAGGAGAAGCGCTCGCGGAGGGCGAGGACCTGCTCGTCGACCTCGTCGTCGGACACCTCGACGACGTCGACGGTCACGGCGAGGCCGTCGTAGGAGGGCAGCGTGATCTCGGGACGGACGTCGACCTCGGCGGAGAACGCGAGGGTCTCGCCGTCGGTCAGGGTGGTCACCTCGACCTCGGGCTGGGCGACCGGCGTGATGCCCGCCTCGGTGACGGCCTCGCCGTACAGGCGCGGGATGGCCTCGTTGACGGCCTGCTCGAGGACGGCGCCGCGGCCGACGCGCTGGTCGATGATCCGCGCGGGGACCTTGCCGGGGCGGAAGCCCTGGACCTTGACCTGCTTGCCGATCTCGCGATAGGCGCTGTCGAGCTCGGGCTTGAGCTCGTCGAAGGGGACCTCGACGGTCAGCTTCACCCTCGTGGGGCTGAGGGTCTCGACGGCGCTCTGCACAGGTGGTCCTCTCGGGGCACGGCACGACTCTTGGCAGCCCCGACGGGGGCGACACGGCAGCCTACGGGAGCAGGCCCCAGCGAGACGTCGCCGTGCGGTCGTGGTCGGGGCGGCGGGACTCGAACCCGCGGTCTCCTGCTCCCAAAGCAGGTGGGTTAGCCACTACCCAACGCCCCGGAGGCGCGCTGCCGACTGTAGGCCCGCACGCCGGTCCCCCACACCCCGCGGGGCGGTTACGATGGGCCCGTCCGCGGCTCGCCGGGGACCTCGCGGGCGTAGCTCAATGGTAGAGCCCCAGTCTTCCAAACTGACTACGCGGGTTCGATTCCCGTCGCCCGCTCTCGCCCGGCTCAGCCGCGCCGGACCCCGCCCGGCCGGCGGGCCCCGCGCCGCACCCGCGGTCCGCTGCCGTGACCCGACCTCTGCGGTCGGCGGCGCTCGCGGCCGGACCACGGACCGGACGGCGGCTGCGGTCCGCGGCCGCCTCCCCCGCCACCACCACCCCCGCCACGGCCACCGCCGCCCCCGCCACCACCACGACGCCGTCCGTCCAGGACGAGCAGGCGCAGCGCCAGGCAGACGCTCGCGACCGACACGAGGACCTGCCCGAGGACGCCGTCGCGCAGGGCGAGCGCCGCCGAGGCCAGGTGGAAGCCGATGAGCAGCCGCAGCAGGCTCCGGCCGACGGGGTGCGCGGCGAGCGCGGCCAGGCGGCGGGGGCCGGCCAGGAGCAGGGTCAGTCCGGTGAGCACTGCAGCAGTCGTCACGGGTCGTGGTCTCCCTGTCCGAAGGTCCCCCGCCGGGCGCCTTACCCGCCTCCACGTCGGCTGACCTGTCCGAGGCCGGAGGTCCTCGCGAGGCGCCTTCAGGCTCCCTTCATGCGCCGCGCTCTACCCTCCCGGCCCGCCGGAGCGGCCGGCCCGCCCCCGTCCCTGCCGCCGCCCTGCCCCGCCCGTCGAGAGGCCGCCCCGTGACCCGCACCCTCCCGCTGGCGCTCGGCGACCGTGGCGACTTCCTCCGGGTCAACGAGCTCGCCCGCTCCACGCCGTGGCTGCACGGGCCGGTGGTGGCCTACGCGCGGTACGGGGTCGTGCTGTTCGGCGTCCTGCTGGTCCTCGGCGTCCTGCTGGCCCGCGCCCGGCGGGACGTGCTGCAGGCCGCCCGTGCGCTGCTGGCCGGCGCCGGCGTGCTGCTGGCCGTCGCCCTCAACCAGCCGATCGTCCACGCGGTGGGCGAGCGGCGGCCCTTCGACCAGCTCCCCGGCGTCCTCGTGCTGGTGCACCGCAGCGTCGACGCCTCCTTCCCGTCCGACCACGCCACGATGGCCGGAGCGGCCGCCACCGGACTGCTGCTGCTGGACCGCCGCCTGGGCGTCACCGCGGCGGTCGCCGCGCTGCTGATGGCCTTCGCCCGGGTGTACGTCGGCGTGCACTTCCCCCTCGACGTCGTCGCCGGGCTCGCCGTCGGGAGCGTCGTCGCCGCCCTGGTGCAGCTCGCCGCGCCCGCGCTGGCCCGCCTGCTCGCCCGGCTGCAACGCACGTCCCCGGGCGCCCGG
>JAOPWW010000469.1 GCA_025965495.1 Frankiales bacterium | reverse complement strand
ACGGCCAGTGGGACTGGATGCGCGACAGCAAGATCCACAGCACGACCTGGGAGTGGGACAACGCCTCCCCGAGCGACATGTGGAAGCACTCCCACAACGAGCTGCACCACACCTACACGAACGTGCTGGGCAAGGACAACGACCTCGGCTACGGGATCATGCGCGTCGACGAGGGCCAGACGTGGCACCCGTTCTTCCTGCTGCAGCCGGTGTGGAACTTCGCGAACGCCTGCCTGTTCCAGTACGGCATCGCCGCCTACGACCTCGAGATCGGCAAGTACCTCAAGGGCCGCAAGGACGAGGAGGAGTTCAAGCGCCAGGCGCGCGGCGTCCTCGCCAAGATCCGCCGCCACGCGACCCGCGACTACCTGCTGCACCCACTGCTGTCCGGGCCGTCGGCCCTGCCGACGCTGGCCGCGAACCTGACCGCGAACCTGGTCCGCAACCTCTGGACCCACTCGGTCATCATGTGCGGGCACTTCCCCGAGGGCGTCGAGACCTTCGAGAAGGCCTCCATCGACGGCGAGACCCGCGGCCAGTGGTACCTGCGCCAGATGCTCGGCGCCGCGAACATCACCGGCGGCCCGTTCCTGCACCTCATGACCGGGAACCTCAGCTTCCAGATCGAGCACCACCTGTTCCCCGACCTGCCGAGCAACCGCTACAGCGAGATCGCGCCGAAGGTGCAGGAGCTGTTCGACCGCAACGGCCTGAACTACGTCTCGGGCTCGCTGCCCAAGCAGGTCGCCTCGGCGTGGACCAAGGTCTTCCGCCTGTCGCTGCCGAACGGGATGCTCGACCGGGCGACCCGCACGGCGACCTCGGTCCTGCCGGCCGCCGTCACCCGGCTGGTCGTCGCCGAGGAGCCGCAGGCGCTCGCGGCCTAGGACTGCTCGCAGGGCTGCGCCGGACCGGGCACGAGGGTCCGGCGCAGCACCGTCTCCAGCTCGTCCAGGCGCAGGGGCTTGGCCAGGAAGTCGTCCATGCCGGCCTCCTCGCAGGCGCGCCGGTCGCTGGTGAGGGCGCTCGCCGTCAGGGCGACCACCGGCGTCCGGGCGAGCGGCGCCGGCAGGCCGCGGATCTGCCGCGTGGCCTCGTAGCCGTCCAGCACGGGCATCTGGCAGTCCATGAGCACGGCGTCGTAACCGCCCTGCTGGAGCATCCGCACGGCCTGCTCGCCGTCGCCCGCGACGTCGGCCGAGACGCCCACCATGGCCAGCATCTCCAGGATCACCCGCTGGTTGACCAGGCCGTCCTCGGCCACCAGCACGCGCCCCGACAGCTGCGGGGCCCGCGGCGCGGGCACCACGACGTCGTCGTCGGCGCCCAGCAGCTCGAGCAGCGCGCGGCGCAGGTGGCGCTCCCGGACCGGCTTGGTGAGGCGCGCGTCCACCCCGGCCGACGTCGGCTCGCCCACCTCGTCGGCGCTGCTGAGCAGCACGACCCGCAGGCCCTGCAGCGACGGGTCCTGCGCGACCTCGGCGGCGACGCCGAGGCCCCCGCCGCCGGGCATGCGCACGTCGAGCAGCGCGACGCGGAACGGCCGGCCCTGCCGCTGGGCCAGCCGCAGCGCCGCCAGGGCCTCGTCCGCGTCGGCGACGCTGACGACGTCGGCCGACCAGCCGGCGAGCAGGTGCTCGAGCACGGTCCGGTTGGTCGCGGAGTCGTCGGCGACGAGCACGCGGACGCCGGCGAGGTCCGCGGCCGGCTCGGGGCCGGCACCCTCGACCACGGGCAGGACGAGGGTGAACGAGAAGGTGCTGCCGCGGACGAGCTCGCTGTCGAGGACCAGCTCGCCGCCGAGCAGTCCGACGAGGTGGCGGCTGATCGTGAGGCCCAGACCGGTCCCGCCGTGCTTGCGGGTCGTGGAGGTGTCGGCCTGGGTGAAGGCCTCGAACAGCTGCTGACGCCGCTCCGGCGCGATCCCCACGCCGGTGTCCCGGACGCTGAAGCGGACCGGCAGGTGCCCGCCCTGCACGGGGCCGCCCGCGGCGACCTCGACCACGACCTCGCCGTGCTCGGTGAACTTCACGGCGTTCCCGACCAGGTTGGTGAGCACCTGGCGCAGCCGGTGGCCGTCGGTGCGGACCCGTGGCGGCAGCCCCGGGTCGACCACGGCGGCGACGTCCAGGCCCTTGACCGACGCCGAGGCCGCCAGCAGCTCGACGACGTCCTCGAGCAGCGGGCGCAGCACGACGTCGGCGTCCTCGAGGTCGAGCTTGCCGGCCTCGATCTTGGAGAAGTCCAGGACGTCGTTGAGGACGGCGAGGAGCGCGTCGGCGGACCCGCGCAGCGTCTCGACGAACTCGCGCTGCCGGCCGTCGAGCGGCGTGCCGAGCAGCAGGGTCGTCATGCCGACGACGCCGTTCATCGGCGTGCGGATCTCGTGGCTCATGTTGGCCACGAACTCCGACTTCATCTGCGACGCACGCAGGGCGTCGTCCCGGGCCTGCGCGAGCGCGGCGGCCTGCTCGGTCCGCTCCGTCACGTCGCGGACGAAGCAGTTCAGCTGGGTGCAGCCGTCGACCGTGGTGGGCCAGACCGTCGCCTCGGCCAGGAAGGAGGAGCCGTCGCGACGGCGCAGCTCCCGGCCGACCACCCGCGTCGCCCCCGGCCGGACCTCCGCCGACAGCGCGAGGCCCTCCAGGTGCAGGGCGGGACCGCCGTCGGCGCCGACCAGGAGGGAGACGTCGCGGCCGAGCGCCTCCTCGGCCGTCCACCCGAACAGCTCCTCGGCGCGGTGGTTCCAGCGCAGGACGGTGCCGGCGCCGTCCAGGGACAGGAACGCGTCGCCGGCCTCGGCCAGGATCTCGGTCACCTCGGCCTCGCGCGCCTCGAGCCGCGACTCGGCGAGCCGCCGGCGTCGCTCGACCCCGACCTGCAGCAGCAGCCCGGCGAGCAGGACCTGGCCCAGCAGGGCAGCCGCAGCGACCAGGCGCCCGGTCAGCTCCCGGACCGGGGCGTAGGCCCGTGCGGCGCTCACCTCGGTCACCACGGCCCAGCCCAGACCGGGCACGGGTCGGTAGGCCCGCCAGGTCCCGGAGGTGCGGTCCGCGGGGCGGACCGTCCCGGACCGGCCGGCGAGGGCCGCCACGACCTCCGGCCGCGCCGCGGCGGACACCAGGCCGCGGCCGGACAGCGACGGTCCGGCGAGCACCGTGCCGGCGGCGTCGGTCATGGTCGTGCTGGCGTCCTGGCGGTCCGAGACGCGCTCGACGAAGGCGGCCAGGGCGTCGAGCCGGTAGCCGAGCACGACCACGCCGAGCAGCCTGCCGCCGGACAGCACGGGGGCGGACACGGCGACGACCTGCGGCGCCGCGGGCAGGGCGGCCGCGAAGGCGCCGGACACGTGGGCGCGGTGGTCGCGGACAGCCGTGCGGTAGTACTCGCGGGCGGAGAAGTCGCGGCCGACGACGCCCGACTGCGCCGGGGAGATGGCCTGCAGGCGGCCGGCGCCGTCGACGAACCACGCCCCCAGGTAGGACGGCGAGCGGCCTTCGAGCTCACGCAGCTGCCGCAGGACGACGGCGGTCCCGCCCGGTGTCCGGCTCGCCGCACCCGCCACCAGCACGGGCCGGTCGGCGTAGGAGGACACCAGCTCCTGCAGGACCCCGAGCTGGTCCTCGACGTGGGCGGCGCTCGTGCCGGCCGCCGTCTCGAGCCGGCGGGCGACCTCGTCGTCGACGGTGCTGCGGGCGTCGCTCACGGCCAGCCAGGTGAGGCCGGCCAGCGGCAGCAGCGCCAGCACGACGACGCCGGCCGCGAGCCGGAGCAGCGACCGGCGCAGCGCCCGCCCCGCCTGCTCGCCGAGCCCCTCGGAGGAGGCGGCGCGCAGGACCGCGAGCAGGGTGCAGACCAGGGTGGCGACGCCGACCAGCGCGACCTGGCGGGAGGAGCCCTGCCACGCCCCGACCACCAGCAGCACCGGCAGCGGCACGACCCCGGCGGCGAGCACGACCCGGCGCCAGCGGCGCGACGGCGTCACCGTGCCGACCGGCGTCGTGGAGACCGCCGCACCCGCGAGCGTGGCGTAGGACAGCAGCCACAGGCCGAAGACGGGCGTCCCGTAGGCGAACGTCCCCGCGACCACCTGGCGGCCGTAGACGACGTCGGCGGTCAGCTGCAGCGCGACCCAGCCGACCAGCAGCAGGCCGCGCCGCGTCCGGGTCCGGGCCAGCACCAGCGGCGCCGCGGCCGCGAGCAGCAGGACGTCGAGCATGGGGTAGGCGACCGACACGCTGCGGGCGAGCGCCGTCACGCCCAGGGCGTGCGCCTGGGGCGAGGCCACGGTCACCCAGATGACGACGCCGAACGACGTCCCGAGCAGGAGCGCATCCAGCAGCGAGGAGCGGTCGGCGCCACCGGCCCGCGACAGCGCCGCGACGACGCCGATCGACACGACGTACGAGGCCAGGAACAGGACGTCGCCGAGCCCGGGCGAGGCCGACACGTGGCCCGTGAGCGGCGGCAGCACGAGCCACACGCCCCAGGCGGCGGTGTTGAGGGCCTGCCCCACCGCGAGCGCCTGCCAGGCGCGGGACGACCCGGTGCGACGGCGCGCACCGACCGCGAGGGCCAGCACGACGACCGCGTTGAGCCCGACGACGGCGGCGTCACGGGGCACACCGACCGGCAGGAGGAACCACAGTCCCGCGGCTGCGGCCAGCACGCCGGTCACCACGGTGGCGGCCGTCTCACGACGCGGAGCGGCCAGGGACATGGTCCTCCATCGGTCCGACGACAGGGCCGCTGCAGCCGCGCAGGCAGGACCGCTCGTACCGGCCAGCCGCGACCACCCGTAGGCACCCCCCTGTCGGACCCGTCCCGCACCGATGAGTCCGGCGTCGTCGCGTCGTCTGACTGTCGAGGAGGTGGGTCCATGGCGGGCGTGCGAGTGCTGGTGGGGACGCGCAAGGGGGCGTTCGTCCTGACGTCGGACGAGCGGCGGCAGGACTGGCAGGTGAGCGAGCCGCTGTTCGGCGGCTGGGAGGTGATGCACCTCAAGGGCTCGCCGACCAACCCGGACCGGGTCTACGCGGCGCCCTCCGGCGGCTGGTTCGGGCAGGTCGTGCAGCGCTCCGACGACGGCGGGCGGACCTTCTCCCCCGTCGGCAACGACTTCCGCTACCAGGGCGACCCCGGGCCCTACCAGGGCCACGACGGCCTGCCCCACCCGTGGGCCTTCTCCCGGGTCTGGCACCTCGAGCCGTCCCTGACCGACCCCGACACGGTGTACGCCGGGGTCGAGGACGCCGCCCTGTTCCGGAGCACGGACGCCGGGGCGAGCTGGCAGGAGCTCCCCGGGCTGCGCGGCCACGGCAGCGCTTCGCAGTGGCAGCCCGGCGCGGGCGGCCTGTGCCTGCACACGATCGTGCTGGACCCCTCCGACGACCAGCGGATGTACACCGCGGTCTCGGCCGCCGGCGCCTTCCGCAGCGACGACGCCGGGCAGAGCTGGCGGCCGATCAACAAGGGGCTGGTCTCGCAGGGCATCCCCGACGAGCAGGCCGAGGTCGGGCACTGCGTCCACAAGCTCGCCCTGCACCCGGCCCGACCCCAGACGCTGTTCATGCAGAAGCACTGGGACGTCATGCGCAGCGACGACGCCGGGGAGTCCTGGCACGAGGTCAGCGGGGACCTGCCGAGCGACTTCGGGTTCCCGATCGACGTCCACGCCCACGAGCCCGACACCGTCTACGTCGTGCCGATCACCAGCGACACCTTCCACGTCCCGCCGGACGGAGCCCTGCGCGTCTACCGCTCCCGGACCGGCGGCGGCGAGTGGGAGCCGCTCACCAAGGGCCTGCCGCAGGAGAACTGCTTCGTGAACGTCCTGCGGGACGCCATGGCGGTGGACCGGCTCGACTCCAGCGGCGTGTACTTCGGCACGACGGGCGGGCAGGTCTACTGCTCCCCCGACGGCGGCGACTCCTGGAGCGCGATCGTGCGCGACCTGCCGCCCGTGCTGTCGGTGGAGGTGCAGACGCTGTGACCGCAGGTGCTGTGAGCGGCGCGCGCCCGGGGGTCCGGGTCGTGCTGCCCGCGCACCTGCGGGCGCTCGCCGGCGTCGACGGCGAGGTCGTGCTCGACGGCCCGACGACGCTGGCCGGGGTGCTCGACGCCCTCGAGCGACGCCACCCGGCCCTGCGCGGGACCTGCCGGGACCAGGCGACCGGCCGACGTCGCCCGTTCGTGCGCTTCTTCGCCTGCCGCGAGGACCTGTCGCACGACCCGGTCGACGCCGAGCTCCCCGCGCCGGTGCTGCGCGGGGACGAGCCGTTCCTCGTCGTCGGCGCCATGGCAGGGGGCTAGGAGCCGCCCGGCAGGTGCAGCGGCAGCCCGAGCCGGACGAACAGCTCAGGGCCGAGGAAGTGGTGGACGTGCGAGATGCGGTCGCCGTCGAGCTCCACCACCTGCAGGCACCACGGCTCGAAGCCGCCGCCCTCGCTCGGCTTGTACTGCGCGTACCCCGGGGAGCCGTTGAGGGCGACGGGGACCAGCCGGGAGCCGGCGCACCCGGCGCCGAAGCCCGTGTACCAGCCGAGCATGTCGTCCCGGCCCTGGAGCCACAGCGCCAGCGGCGGCATCGACATCGACGCGTCGGCGTGCAGCACGTCGACCAGGCCCGCCATGTCGTAGGCCTCGAAGGCCTCCACGTAGCGGGCCAGCAGGGCGCGCTCGGCGTCCCCGAGGGGCTGCTGGGGAGCGCTGACGTCGACCGCCGAGAGCGTGGCGCGGGCCCGCTGCAGGGCGCTGTTGACCGAGGCGACGCTGCTGTCGAGCAGGTCCGCGACGTCGGCCGCGGACCAGGCGAGGACCTCGCGCAGCACCAGGACGGCCCGCTGCCGCGGCGGGAGGTGCTGCAGCGCGGCCACGAAGGCGAGGCGGACGCTGTCCTGCCGGACGGCGAGGTCGTCCGGGCCGAGGTCGGCGTCGGCGACGGGCAGCAGCCAGGTCGTCTCGGGCAGCGGCTGGCCCGGGGCGGTGGTGGACGGGACCGGGGACGACAGGTCCATCGGCAGGGCCCGGCGCTGCCCGGCGCGGAGCGCGTCCAGGCAGACGTTGGTGGCGATCCGGTACAGCCACGACCGGTGGGAGGAGCGTCCCTCGAAGCTCTCGGCCTTCTGCCACGCCCGGACCAGGGTCTCCTGGACGGCGTCGTCGGCGTCGAAGGGGGAGCCCAGCATCCGGTAGCAGTAGCCGGTCAGCTCCCGCCGGTACTGCTCCAGGTCGACGTCGTCGAGCGTCGCTCCGACCGTCACCGTCCCACCTCCCTCGCCTCGTCGCGGCACCGTACCGCCGTGGGGGTCCGCCGGGGACCACGCCGCGGTGACGACCGCGCTCCCGGGGGTACGGCCCGGCCCGACCCCCTGGAGGAACCCCGTGCCCCTGCGCCGCCCCCTCGTCCTGGCGCTCTGCGCGACCCTGCTGCTGTCCGGCTGCGGCCTGCTGCCGGGGAGCTCCGACGGCACCCCCCGGCAGCACCTGCGGCAGGCGCTCGACGACGTCCGCAGCGCCGTGCAGAAGCAGATCGACGACGCCGTCGCCAAGGCCAAGGCGCAGCAGTCCGGCGACACGGGGACGGTCGACCGGCAGGGCTCGCCGCAGGTCGACGCGATCCGCACCGACACCAACACGGCGTTCGACTACGCGGAGTACACCAAGACCCTGCAGGGGGTCCTGACCTCGCTCGAGACGTACTGGAGCACGGCTCTGCCGGGCCAGCTGGGCGCGCCGTTCAGCGCCCCGAAGCGCTACTCCTACTACCGCCCGGAGGACGGCCCCGGCCCGACCTGCGGCGGCGAGCCGGCGCCGGCGAAGAACGCCTTCTACTGCCCGAGCGGCGACTTCATCGCCTGGGACGAGACCGGCCTGCTCATCCCGTACTACGTGCAGGCCGGCGACTTCGCCGCCGCCTTCGTGCTCGCCCACGAGTTCGGGCACGCGATGCAGGCGCGGCTGCCGAAGAAGGAGGCGCCCGGGATCCTGTCCGAGCTCCAGGCCGACTGCTTCGCCGGGTCCTGGGCGCGCGCCGTGCAGGACCAGGGCGCGCTGTCCGCGGGCGACCTCGACGAGGCGACGCTCGCGGTGTTCTCCGCCCGCGACGTCCCCGGCACGAAGTTCACCGACCCCCAGGCCCACGGCAGCGGCTTCGAGCGCACGCGCGCGTTCAGCGACGGCTACGAGGGCGGCCCGAAGGCCTGCTACCCGGCTCCCGCGCAGGAGTGGCTGGTGGGCCAGACTGCCCCGTGACCCTCGCGTCGATCAGCGGCTGCCTGTCCGAGCTCGCCCGCCGGGACCATGGCCGGCTCGCCGTCGTCGACGAGGACGGGACGCTCACCCGCCTCGAGCTGGACCGCCGCAGCAACGCCGTGGCCCGCACCTTCGCCGCCCTCGGCGTCCGCGAGGGCGACATGGTCACGGTCGCCCTGCCCAACGGACGCGCCTTCGTGCTCGCGTGCGCCGCGGCGTGGAAGCTCGGGGCGACCGCCCAGCCGGTGTCCTCGCGCCTGCCCCGCGCCGAGCTCGAAGCGGTGGTCGCCCTGGCCGACCCGTCCCTGGTCGTGGGCGCTCAGGTCGAGGGACGCACCTGCGTCCAGGAGCTGGACGAGGACCCCGACGACGGCCCGCTGCCCGACGTCGTCGCCCGCGAGTGGAAGGCGCCGACCTCGGGCGGGTCGACGGGGCGTCCGAAGCTCATCGTGGCGACCGTGCCGGGGGTGTTCGACCCGGACGTCCCGGCGGTGCCGTACCTGCGGCCGGGCGACGTGCAGGTCGTCCCCGGCCCGCTCTACCACAACGGGCCGTTCCTCTACTGCTTCCGCGGGCTGTTCTGCGGCCAGACGGTGGTGCTGCTGCGGCGGTTCGACGCGGCCGCGTTTCTGGCCGCCGTGCAGGAGCACCGGGCCGGCTTCGCGATGGTCGTCCCGACGATGATGCAGCGGGTCTGGCGACTCCCCGAGCGAGAGTCCTACGACGTCGCGAGCCTCCACACCGTCCTGCACCTCGGGGCGCCCTGCCCGCCCTGGCTCAAGCGGGCCTGGCTCGACTGGCTCGGGCCCGAGCGAGTCCTCGAGCTCTACGCCGGCACCGAGGGCACCGGCATCACGCTCATCACGGGGCCGGAGTGGCTGGCGCACCCGGGCTCGGTCGGCCGGCCCGCCCTCGGCAGCCGGGTGCGGGTGCTGCGTCCCGACGGCACCGACTGCGACCCGGGCGAGACCGGCGAGGTCTACCTGCTCCCCGAGAGCGGCCCCGGCACGACCTACCGCTACGTCGGCGCGACCGCGAAGGCCGTCGACGGCGGTTGGGAGACCCTCGGCGACCTCGGCCACCTCGACGCCGACGGCTTCCTGTTCCTCGCCGACCGCAGCGCCGACCTCATCCTGTCCGGCGGCAGCAACGTCTACCCGGCGGAGGTCGAGGCGGCCCTCGACAGCCACCCCGCGGTCCGGTCCTCGGCCGTGATCGGCCTGCCCGACGACGACCTCGGGGAGCGGGTGCACGCCCTCGTCGACGCGACCGCCCCCGTGACGGCGACCGAGCTGCAGGCCTGGGTCGCCGAGCGGCTCGTCCGCTACAAGGTCCCCCGCACGGTCGAGCTGGTCGAGGAGCCGCTGCGCGACGACGCCGGCAAGGTCAGGCGGTCGGCGTTGCGGGCGGAGCGGCTGGCGACGCGACCGTCGTCGGGACCGGCGTCCGGGTAGGCGGCAGCACGCCCTGCCCAACCCCGCGCGGCCCGGGCACGCCGCGAAACGCGTACGGCAGCGGCTCACGCCCGGGCTGCACGACGACGCACGACCCCGGGTCGCCGTGCTCGGCCAGGTCGACCGCGACGGCGGCGACCTCCTCGGCGGTCAGCAGCGGGAAGCCCGCCTCGTCGAAGCGCTCGACCATCCCGTCCAGCAGCGGGGTCGCCACGAAGCCCGGGCACAGCGCGGCCAGCCGGACCCCCTCGAGCGCGAGCGGCGGCGCCATGGACCGGACCAGCTGCACGACGGCCGCCTTGGTCAGCGCGTACACGGGGCTGCTCGGCGACGGCGAGATCCCCGCCAGCGAGGCGGTCGCGACGACGGCTCCCCCGCCCCGGCGGCGCAGGGCCGGCAAGGCGGCCCGCAGGCCGAACACGACGCCGTCGACGTTCACGGCGGTCATCTGCCGGTACCGCACGGGGTCGAGGTCGTCCCAGGACGCGAACCCGCCCGCGACCCCGGCGTTCAGCAGCACGACGTCGAGCCCGCCGTGCTCGGCCTCCGCGGACGCGACCGCCTGCTCGTTGGACGCGGGGTCGGTGACGTCGCAGCGCACCGCCGTCCCGCCGACCTCCTCGGCAACGGCGCGGGCGGCGTCGAGGTCCAGGTCGGCGACGACGACGGCGGCGCCCGAGGCGGCGAGCAGGCGGCAGGCCGCGGCACCGATGCCCGAGCCGCCGCCGGTGACGAGGGCGACCGTCATCGGCCCAGGAGCATCCGCGGGGCGCCGACGGCGGCGGCCAGCGTCAGGACCGACCGCGGCGAGTACGGCACCCGCCAGAACCCGCCGTGGGCCGCGCTCTCGACCAGCAGGTCGTCGGGGTGGGCGAGAGTGGCGGGCGGCTGGCGCAGGTCGTGCACGAGCAGCGCGGCCATCAGGGCGCGGCTCGTCGGCGGCTCGAACACCTCGACCCCGAACCGGCCCGCTCCGGCGTAGGCCGCGGCCAGGATGCGGTTGCTGGTGACCGACCGGGTGCGGGTCGCGGGGGCGACGTTGGCCGACACGGGGACGCCGTCGGCGCGGCCGACCAGGGCCCGCCAGCGCTGCAGCCGCTTGGCCAGCGCGTAGTTCGGGCCCTGCTGCGGCACCAGGCTGTCGGCGACCCCGACCACGCGGCCGTCGTCGGTCGGGACGTCGCGGGTGTAGGCCTGCTCGAACAGGCCGAGGCGCCGGGCGGGTGCCTGCAGGAGCCCGTTCAGGCCGCGGGCGTCCCAGCGGCGGCGGGCCTCCTCGACGACCTCCCGCGGCACGACGAAGGAGTCGGTCGGGGTCGCGAGCTCGGCGTAGCCGACGTCGCCCCGGCGCTGGAGCAGGGCGACGACGAGGGCGTCGGCGGCGGCTGCGAGGCGCAGGTGGGTGCCGCCGTCGGCGTAGGCGTAGCTGCCCACGGTGAGCGGCAGCCCGGGGGCGGCGTCGGTCAGCCAGGCGGCCAGGGCGGGGGTCTGCAGCAGGACGTCCGCGCCGGTGGCGCCGTCGGTCGTCGGGGCCGTGACGGTGCCCGA
>JAOPWW010000386.1 GCA_025965495.1 Frankiales bacterium | reverse complement strand
GGGACCATCATGAGGACGGCGTGCGGCAGCGAGCGGCCGGCCATGTGGAGCAGCTCGAGGACCTCGTCGAAGCTCGCGCTGTCGGAGGCGCCGGGCGCGCAGATCGGGAACAGGCGCGACAGGTCGTCGGGCAGGGCGTGCGGGCCGCGCAGCAGCGCCTCGCGGGCGCGCATCCAGTTGCGGTTGCCCTTGACCGTGTTGATCTCGCCGTTGTGCGCGATGTAGCGGTACGGGTGGGCCAGCGGCCAGCTCGGGAAGGTGTTGGTCGAGAAGCGGCTGTGGACCAGGGCCAGCGCGCTGACGAACCGCTCGTCGAGCAGGTCGGGGAAGAACACCTCGAGCTGGCCGGTCGTGAGCATGCCCTTGTAGACCAGGGTGCGGGCCGACAGGGACGGGAAGTAGGTGCCGGCCTCGTGCTCGACGCGCTTGCGGGTCACGTACGCCCGCCGCTCGAGGTCGTGCTGGCTCAGCTCCTCGCAGCCCTCGCCGCAGGTCAGGAACACCTGCCGGAACACCGGCATGACCGAGCGGGCGGTCGGACCGACGCCCGCGCCGTCGGCGTCGATCGGCAGGTCGCGCCAGCACAGGACCGCGAGGCCCTCCTCGGCGGCGATCCGCTCGACCGCGAGCTGGGCGTCGACGGCCGCCCGCGGGCTGGTCGGCAGGAACGCCGTGCCGACGGCGTAGGAGCCCAGCGGGGGCAGCTCGACCGGTGCGACCGCGCGCAGGAACGCGTCCGGCAGCTGGACGAGGATCCCCGCGCCGTCGCCGGAGTCGGGCTCGGCGCCCGAGGCCCCGCGGTGCTCCATGTTGACCAGCGCGGTGAGGCCCTGGTCGACGATGTCGTGGCTGGCCCGGCCGGCGATGTCGGCGACGAAGGCCACGCCGCACGCGTCGTGCTCGAGGGCCGGGTCGTAGAGGCCCTGCTTCTCGGGGAAGCCGGAGGGCGCGCTGACGGAGGAGCTCACGGGATGCCTCACTTCGGGGTCCCCCGGCGCCTGCACGGCGCACGGGGTGGACGGGGATCGTCTGCACCCCGGGACGGCACTGGCCCTCGCGCAGATGACGGTGAGGTTACACGAACACCCCTGCGCACGCCCCTGCACACGCCCCTTCGGACGTGCGCCGGGCTCGTGCCGGTGTTGCGCCGAACGGGTGACTCGTCCGAAATGGCCCGGACGGGCCATGGCGCGGCGCGCGGCCGCGCAGCACCCTGTCAGGGTGACCCCGCCGCGCACGCTGCCGCCCGCGCTCGCGGGCTGGCTGCCGACCGGCCGGGCCCTCACCGAGCGCGACTTCGCGTGGCGGCACCGCATCGTCTGCCTGCTGCTCGCGGCCCACCTGCCCGTCCTGCTGGTCCTCGGGGCCGTCCGGGTGACGGTGCTCCACGGCCTGCTCGAGAGCGGCGCGGTCGCCGTCCTGCTGGGCCTCGCCCTGTCGCCCGTGACCCGGCGCACCGCGTCCCTGGCCGCCACGACCGGGCTGCTGTCGTGCTCGGCCGTCCTGGTCCACCTGTTCGACGGCCGCACCGAGCTGCACTTCCACTACTTCGTCGCCGTCGCCGTCGTCGCGCTCTACCAGGACTGGCGGGTCTTCGCCGCCGCCATCGGCTTCGTGGCGGTGCAGCACGCCGTCGTCGGGGCCCTGTTCCCCCACAGCCTGACCTCCGACGGCGAGAGCGTCTGGACGGTCGCCCTCGTCCACTCCGGCTTCGTGCTGGCCGAGGCCCTCGTGCTGGTCCTGTTCTGGCACGTCAACGAGCAGGCCCGCGCCGGCGAGGAGGTGCTCGCCCGGGCGCTGTGGGAGGGGCAGAGCAGCGTGGCGGAGCGGCTGCAGGAGACCGACCGGATCCGCACCGACCTCATCGCCACGGTCAGCCACGAGTTCCGCACCCCCCTCACCGGCATCCGCGGCGCGGCCCTGACGCTGCTCAAGCGCGGCGACCGGCTCGACCCGGCCGCCCGCCACCGGCTGCTGATGGCCGTGCTCGACCAGCAGGAGCGGCTGTCCCGGCTGCTCGAGAACATGCTGACCGCCTCCCAGGCGACCGCCGCGGACGCCTCCGCCGTCGCCGAGGTGCACGCCGTCGCCGCCGAGGTCGCCATGCTGGCCGGCGCCGAGCACCCCGACCGCCCGCCCGTGTCGGTGCTCGTCGAGCCCGGCGCCCTCGCGCGGATCGACCGCCAGGCCCTGCACCAGGTGCTCGCGAACCTCGTCGACAACGCCCTCGTCCACGGCTCGCTGGGCAGCGTGCCGCTGATCACCGGCGGCTGCGACGAGCGCGGCGTGTGGTGCGCGGTGAGCAACGACGGCTCGTCCATGGACCCGGCCTCCGCCGGCCGGTTGTTCGAGCCTTTCTCCCAGGCCGACAGCGGCGCGACGCGGGGGGCGGAGGGCCTGGGGATGGGCCTGTACGTCGTGCGGCGGCTCGTCGAGGTGCACGGCGGCACCGTCGAGGTCCGCAGCGAGGCCGGCTGGGTGACCGTCGAGGTCCGCCTGGCCGCCGCGGAGGAGGCCGCCCTCGAGGTCCGGGTGCCGCAGCCGCGCTGAGCCCCTGAGCCCCTGAGCCCGGGCTAGACCCCGGTCCCGACGGCCGAGCCCACCACGAAGGTCGCCCCCGCCGCCGCCGCGCCGAGCAGCAGCTGGCGCAGGCCCGAGTAGACGGCGCTGCGGCTGGTGAAGCGCGACACCGCGGCGCCCGCCACGAACAGGGCCAGGCCGGCGAGCAGCACCGTCAGCAGCAGGCTCGTCGCACCGAGCAGGTAGGGCAGCACGGGCACCAGGGCGCCGACGGAGAAGGCCGCGAACGACGAGCCGGACGCCGTCCAGGGCGAGGGCAGGTCGTCCGGGTCGACGCCGAGCTCCTCGCGGGCGTGGACGCGCCAGGCCTGCTCGGGGTCGGCGGACAGCTGACGGGCGACCTCGCGGGAGGTCGCGAGGTCGACGCCACGGCCGTGGAAGATCGCCGCGAGCTCGGCCTCCTCGGCCTCGGGCACTCGCGCGATCTCGGCCTTCTCGATGTCGATCTCGGCCTGGGTCAGCTCGCTCTGGCTCGCGACCGACACGTACTCACCGGTGGCCATCGAGAAGGCCCCGGCGGCCAGTCCGGCCAGGCCGGTGAGCACGACCGTGTGCGTGGCGACGCCGCCCCCGGCGACCCCGGCGATCAGCGCGGTGTTGCTGACCAGGCCGTCCATGACCCCGAAGACGGCGGGGCGCAGCCAGCCGCCGGTGACGTCGCGGTGGTCGTGGTGGTGCTCCCCGGGCGTGCGCGGGAGCTCGTTCTGCGCGAGCTCAGTCATGCCTGCGAGGGTACGGCGACCGGCTCGGCCTCTGCCCGCTGGACCACGTCCTCCCGGCCGCTCCCCCGCCGCGCGACCAGGTAGGTCACGGCGCCCAGCAGCACGACGGTCATGACGTAGTCGTTCAGCCGGATCCCGAAGAAGCGGCTCGCGTCGTCGACGCGCAGCGCCTCGACCCACAGCCGCCCCGTCGCGTAGAGCGCGAGGTAGAGCGCGAACGCCCGGCCGTGCCCGAGCCGCCAGCGCCGGTCCGCGAGCGTCACGACGACGGCGACGACGAGCACGTTCCAGAGCAGCTCGTAGAGGAACGTCGGGTGGAAGGTCGCGACGTCGGCGTACTGCGCGGGCCGGAACCGCGGCGCGATCCGGAGCCCCCACGGCAGGTCGGTGGGCCGGCCGAACAGCTCCTGGTTGAACCAGTTGCCCAGGCGCCCGACGGCCTGCGCGAGCGCGACGCCGGGCGCAATCGCGTCGCCGAACGCGGCCACCGAGATCCCGTGGCGCCGGCAGTAGAACCAGGCGCCGAGGGCGCCCCCGAGGATCCCGCCGGGGATGCCGAGGCCGCCCTGCCAGACGAACAGGGCCGCCACCGGGTCGTGCAGGTACCTCTCCGGGCTGGTGATCACGTGGTAGACGCGCGCGCCGACGATGCCGGCGGGGACGCAGACGGTGGCGACGTCGCCGACCACGCCCCGGGTGCCGCCCCGGGCGACCCAGCGGCGTTCGCCGACGACGACGGCGACGACGACCCCGAGGATGATGCAGAAGGCGTAGGCCCGCAGCGGGAACGGCCCGACGTGGACGACGGCGCGCGGCGGGCTGGGGATCGACGCGAGCACGGGTCCCAGGGCGCGCGGCATGGCCCGAGCCTAGGCCGGTCTACCTCGAGAAGCGGACCCGCGACCAGGTGCGGCCGGCGTCCCGCGTGACCTGCAGGGCGTCCTGCAGGAAGAACCCCAGGTCGTCGGTCACGAACCCGACCTGCGTCGTCGCGTCGTCGCCGACCGCGTGCGTCCAGGTGCGGCCGTCCCGCGTGACGTCGACGCCGGTGCGGGTGTTGCCGAGGAAGGTGCCCTTCCGGGTCGCGGCGAGCAGCGTGCCGCTCACGGGCGGCGGGTCGCCGGCCGCGGTCCAGTGCTGCCCGGCGTCGACCGAGGTGTAGACGTGCTTGCGCTGCATCCCGGCGCCGACGTCGGAGCCGCAGACCAGCACGAGGTCGGTGTCGTCGCTGGCCGCGACCGCCGCGTCGAACCGGTACTCGCCGGTGCAGGGCGTGCGGCGCAGGGCGTAGTGCGCGCCGTCCTGGCCGGCGTACAGCGCCGGGTCGGTGCGGCCGTCGTCGGTCCCCGGCCGCAGCACGTACACGTGGCGCCCGTGCACCGCGAGGCCCGCGCCGGCGTCACCGGGCAGGTCGACACCGGGCACCGGGCGGAGGTCGTCGGAGCTGCTCGCCCCGGTGTACAGCGCGCTCCGGCACCCGGCGGCGCTGCACACGGCGACCACGACGTGCACCCGTCCGGCGGCGGTCTCGAGCGCCTGCACCCGCCCCGGGAGCGGGACGTCGTGCCAGGTGGCGCCGCCGTCGTGCGTGGCCGACAGGACGCTGTCGAAGGCGAACCCGTCGCGCAGGGAGGCGAACCGGACCGCGCGCACCGTCGAGGCGGTGGCGACCGCCGAGGTGGTGGGGTGCTCCGGCGCGGGGACGCCGCGCCAGGTCCGGCCGCCGTCGCGGGTGAGCAGCAGGCTGGCGCACGCGGGGTCGTCGCACGGGGCGTCCCCCAGCACCCAGCCGGTGCGGGGCGAGACGAAGCTGAACGACAGCGGCGAGAAGCCGGCCGGGACCGGGCCACCGGCCGGCAGACCGGTCGCGAACGGTGCGACGGTCCGGGCCGCCGACGGGGACGGCGGTGCCGACGCCGACGCCGACGCAGGTGCGGACGCCGGCCCGGTCGAGGGGACCACGGGGTCCGGGCGGGGCACGGCGGCGTCGTGCTGGGCGGTGCACCCGGCGAGCAGCAGGGCGGCGACGAGGAGCGGGACCGCCCTCACGCGGCCGGGCGCCGCCGGACGCCGGCCACCAGGTCGGCCGAGAGCGCGCGGACGGCCTCGACCCCGCCGTCGCGCAGGGCGGCGACCAGGGCGGAGCCGACGATGACGCCGTCGGCGAAGGCGGCGACCTCGGCGGCCTGGTCGCCGTCCGAGACGCCGAGTCCCACGCAGACCGGGAGGTCGGTCTGGGCGCGCACGCGCCCGACGAGCTCCTTCGCGCGGCTGCCGATCTCGGCGCGCGCACCGGTGACGCCCATGACGGCGGTGGCGTAGACGAAGCCCCGGTTGGTGCGCCCGACGACGGCGATCCGCTCGTCGGTGCTGCTGGGAGCGACCAGGAACACCGGGTCGAGGTCCTGCTCGCGGGCCGCCTCGACCCACGCTCCGGCCTCCTCGGGGATGAGGTCGGGGGTGATGCAGCCCGAGCCGCCGGCGGCCTTGAGGTCGGCGGCCCAGCGGGCGGGACCGTACTTCTCGACCGGGTTCCAGTAGCCCATCGTGACGGCGACCGCGCCGCTGTCGGCGACGGCGCGGACGGCGGTGAAGACGTCCTTGACCCGGCTCCCGCCCCGCAGGGCGGCGTCGACGGCGACCTGGATGACGGGGCCGTCCATGCCGGGGTCGGTGTAGGGCACGCCCACCTCGACGGCGTCGACCCCGGCCTCGACCATCGCGACCATGGCCTCGACCGACTCCGCGACCGACGGGTAGCCGACCGGCAGGTAGCCGATCAGGGCGGCGCGGCCCTCCGCACGGCAGCGCGCGAACAGCTCGTCGAGGGCGCTCACGCGGTGCTCGCGGCGTCAGCGCGGTCCTGGGACCGGATCACGGCTGCTCGCCCTCGTGGGCGCGCACGAGCTCGGACTGCGCGACCTCCTCGCCGGTCACCAGCCCGAACCAGCGGGCCGCGGTGTCGACGTCCTTGTCGCCCCGGCCGCTCGTGTTGACGATGACCACGAGGTCCTCGGCGGCGCGGCCCGCCTGCACCTGCGCCCGCCCCCAGTCGCACGCGCCGGCGAAGGCGTGGGCGGTCTCGATCGCGCACAGGATGCCCTCGGACTTCGCGAGCTTCTCCAGGCACTGCATGGCCCAGCCGTCGGAGACCCCCGTGTAGGTCGCCCGCCCGGCGTCCTTGAGCCACGAGTGCTCCGGCCCGACGCCCGGGTAGTCCAGGCCGGCGCTGATGCTCGTGGTGTCCATCGTCTGGCCGTCGTCGTCCTGCATGAGGTAGCTGCGGGCGCCGTGCAGCACGCCCGGCGTGCCGGCCGTCAGCGGAGCGGCGTGGCGGCCGGTCTCGACGCCGTCGCCCCCGGCCTCGGCGCCGACGAGCGCGACCGACTCGTCCGGGATGAACGCGTGGAAGGCGCCCATCGCGTTGGACCCCCCACCCACGCACGCGACGACGGCGTCGGGCAGCCGGCCGACGAGGTCCAGGCACTGCTGGCGGGCCTCGACGCCGATGATGCGCTGGAAGTCGCGGACCATGGACGGGAACGGGTGGGGGCCGACGACGGACCCGATCGCGTAGTGGGTCGTCTCGACGTTGGCGACCCAGTCGCGGAAGGCCTCGTTGGTGGCGTCCTTGAGCGTGCGGGTCCCGGTGGTGACCGGGACGACGGTCGCCCCGAGCAGGCGCATCCGGGCGACGTTGAGGGCCTGCCGGCGGGTGTCCTCCTCGCCCATGTAGACCGTGCACTCGAACCCGAACAGGGCGCAGGCCGTGGCGGTGGCGACGCCGTGCTGGCCGGCGCCGGTCTCCGCGATGACCCGGGTCTTGCCCAT
>JAOPWW010000349.1 GCA_025965495.1 Frankiales bacterium | reverse complement strand
GACGAGCAGGGCGGGGACCAGCGCCAGGCGCAGGCGACGGGGGGCGCGAAGGCGCACAGGGGCTCCGGGGGCAGGACGGGACGAGGGGGAGGTCCAGTGTCACCCGCTCGGCTGAGAGCGGCCTGGGGGGCGAGACCTGGGAGACTGGGGCGGTGACGACGCTGGTGGACGGCACTGCCCTGCTCGAGGCCGACCGTGCCCACGTGTGGCACCCCTACGCCTCCGCGACCGAGCCCCTCCCCGTCCTGCCGGTCGTGGCCGCCCGCGGGACGCGGCTGGTGCTGGCCGACGGCCGCGAGCTCGTCGACGGGATGTCCTCCTGGTGGGCCGCCGTCCACGGCTACGGCCACCCCGTGCTCGACGCCGCCCTGCACGCCCAGGTCGACCGGCTCGGGCACGTCATGTTCGGGGGGCTCACGCACGAGCCGGCCGTCGAGCTGGCCACGCTGCTGGTCTCGCTCACCCCGGCGCCGCTGACGAAGGTGTTCTTCGCCGACTCCGGGTCGGTCGCCGTCGAGGTCGCCCTCAAGATGGCGCTCCAGCACTGGCGCGGGCTCGGGAAGGCGACCCGGACCCGGGTGCTGACCGTCCGCGGCGGCTACCACGGCGACACGCTCGGCTGCATGAGCGTCACCGACCCGGTCGGCGGCATGCACAGCCTGTTCGCCGACTACGTCCCCCAGCAGCTGTTCGCGCCGCCGCCCCGGCCGACCTACGACGAGCCCGTCCGCGACGACGACCTCGACGACGTCGCCCGGCTGCTCGAGCAGCACCCCGACCAGGTCGCCTGCGTCATCGTCGAGCCGGTCGTGCAGGGCGCCGGCGGCATGCGCTTCTACGCCCCCGAGTACCTGCGGCGGCTGCGAGCCCTCTGCGACGAGCACGACGTCCTGCTGGTCCTCGACGAGATCGCTACCGGGTTCGGCCGCACCGGCGAGCTGTTCGGCGCGGACCACGCCGGCGTCGTCGCCGACGTCGTCTGCCTCGGCAAGGCGCTCACCGGCGGGTACCTGTCGCTGGCCGCGGTCCTGTGCACCGACGAGGTCGCCGCGGGGGTGAGCGCCTGCGGGGCGCTGATGCACGGCCCGACCTTCATGGCCAACCCCCTGGCCTGCGCGATGGGGCTGGCGAGCACCCGGCTGCTGCTGTCGCGCGACTGGCGTGGCGAGGTCGCGGCGCTGTCCGGGCAGCTCGAGCAGGGGCTCGCCCCCGCGCGAGAGCTGCCGCAGGTCAAGGACGTGCGGGTGCTGGGGGCGATCGGCGTCGTCGAGCTGCACGAGCCGGTCGACATGCGCGTCGTGCAGCCGGCGCTGGTCGAGCGCGGCGCCTGGGTGCGGCCGTTCGGGCGGCTCGTCTACACGATGCCGCCGTTCGTCAGCACGCCCGACGACGTCGCCGTCGTGACGTCCGCGATCGTGGAGACGGTGCTCGCGACCTGCTGACGGCTCAGGCGGCCGGCGGCAGCACGCGGTCCAGGCCGGCCTGGTGCAGCGCGCGCGCCACGGCCGGGGAGGCGCCGTCGAGGAGCACCTCGGCGCCGGCGTCCAGCCTGCGGTGAGCGGCGAGCAGGGCGCCGAGCCCGACGGCGTCGACGTCGGTGAGGCCCCGCAGGTCGAGCACGAGCCGGCCGGCGGACCGCGGGACGTGCCGCTGCATCCAGGTGCGCAGCCGCGCGGTGGTGCCGTCGACGAGGGCCCCGGTCAGGGCGATCCGCAGCAGCCCGTCGGCGACGTACGCCTCCAGCGTCAAGACCTGGTCGTCCACGGGTGCCCCCTCGCCGTCGTCGTCGTGTGCTTCGGCCGGGACCGGGCCGGACTGGAGGCTATGCGCGCGAGGGGGGCGCTCCGGTCAGCCGCAGCGGGGCGACGCCGGCGGACCCGGACGCACCGTGCGGGGACCGGAGCCGCCGGCGGGCTCCTGCAGGCTCCAGCGGACGCTGCCGTCGGACCGGAGCACCGCGGCGAGCGCGCCGACGCCGTTGCCGGTGACGCCGACGTCGTCGCAGGGGCTGCCCGAGACCGGGAGGGCGCGGGCGTCGGCCTGGGCGAAGCGCGTGCCGTGGCCCAGGACCCGGCGGAAGGCCGCCCGGCCGGTCCGTCCGCTGACGCCGGCGACCACCACGCCGTCGCCGGGCGTCAGCTCGACGAGGTCGTCACCGTGGCTGGACAGGTGCCCGAGCAGCGGCTCGGCCCGCGGGCCGACCGGCAGGACCCGGCCGGTGGCGCCGTCGAGCCACTGCACGCGCGCGACGTCGTCGTCCGTGCCGAACACGTCGACCACGCTGTAGAGGTCGAGGGCGCCGTCGCGGTCGAGGTCGCCGACGGGGTAGGTGCCCTGGTAGGCGACCGGGCCGTCGTCCGGGTCGGCCGGCTCCCCGCTGCCCGCGGCCCGGAAGGCCGCCGACGCGCTGGAGACCTGCGTGCCGTCTGCCCGGTAGGTGGTGACGGTGCGGGTCGCGGTGGCCGACCCGTCGGGCGCGGACGCCTCCTCGACGCTGGCCACGCCGAGTGCAGGGACCGTCGGTCGGCCCGCCCGCAGCAGCGGGACCGGCTGGTCGCCCGCCCGGCGCAGGAGGGGAGCGCCGTCGTGGCCGGCGAGCAGGAGCACCTCGCCCCGAGCCCCGCGCACGCGGGACCCGTCGGCGGTGACGGGGTGCCCGGTGGCCAGCGCGACGTCGTCCACCACGGAGCCGCCGACGGTCGTGCCGCTGACGGCTCCGGCGGGCAGCACCTCGGCGTCGGGCGCCAGGTCGAGCGACGGGGTGGTCCAGAGGGCCGAGCCGTCCGTGCCGCTGCGCAGCTGGAGGTCGCCGTGCCGCCCGGGCGTGAGGACGGCGAGATCACGGTGGCCGTCACCGGAGACGTCGGGCACGGAGGCGACCGTGGGCACGCCCAGGCTGCTCGCGGCGAGGGGACCGAGGTCGCGCACGCGGCCGTCGGCGAGGTCCAGGCGCAGGGGGCGCAGCGCGCCGGACACGGGCTCGGCGTCGGACGCTCCCTGCACGTGCCGCCACCGGCCGACCACCAGGGCGCCGTCGAGGTCGTCGAACACGAGCGGGAGGGTGTCGGACCGCGCGTCCTGGGTGCCCTGGTCGTCGAGGTAGGACCAGAGCACGCGGCCGGTCCGGCCCTCCAGCGCGGTCAGGCGCATCGACAGCCGGCCCTCGTCCGGGAACCCCTGGTCCAGCACCACGACGCCGGGCGCCGCTGCCCGGCCGACCCGCGCCGCGAAGGCGGACACGCTGTGGCCCCCACCGACCCGGACGTCCCGCGACCAGGCGGCCCGTCCGGTGGTGCCGCCGCGCACGACCAGCTGCAGGGACGTGGTGTCGCCGGAGGCGTCGTGGCGGTAGCGCAGCTCGAGGACGTCCTGCGAGCCGTTGCGGTCGACGTCGCCGACCGGGTCGAGCCGGTCCGGGGGCCCGCCGAAGGAGGCGTAGCCGAGACCGGGCACGCCGGCGGCGACCCGGCGGGGAGTGGAAGGGTCCGTGCGGGCGGCGGGGGCACCGGGGCGGGTCCCCGTCGACCGGCCTGGCTCCGTCGTGCCGGGCAGGCGTCCCGCCTGGCGGGCGGCGAGGAGGCTGGCCGCGCTGATCGTGCGGGGGCGGGTCGGGGCGGCCGCGGGGGCGCTCGCGGCGGTGCCGGCGGTGCTGGTCGTGCGGGTCGTGCTGGGGGCGGTGCTGGCGGCGGT
>JAOPWW010000344.1 GCA_025965495.1 Frankiales bacterium | reverse complement strand
GGTCGAGCTCGACGGTGCCGGCGGCTGCCGACACGCAGGTCTGGACGAGGTCGCCGGGCTCGCCGTGCACCTCGCCGGTGCGCAGGTCGCGCACCTGGCCGCGCAGCAGCGGGACGACGCAGCCGTAGCAGATGCCCATGCGGCAGCCGCTGGGCAGGAGCACGCCCGCGGCCTCGCCGGCGTCGAGCAGGGGGGTGGCGCCGGGCGCCTCGGTCTCGACGTCGCCGACGACCAGGCGGCCGCCCTCGGCGTCGTCGCCGACGACCACCTTGGGGGCGAAGCGCTCGGTGTGCAGGCGCTCGGCCAGGTCGGCGTCGGCCCAGTGCTGCTCGAGGGCGTCGAGCAGGCCGGCCGGGCCGCAGGCCCAGGTCTCGCGGTCGGCCCAGTCCGGGACGAGGTCGGCGAGGCGGTCCAGGGTGAGCAGGCCGTCGACGTCGGTGTGCCGCTCGACCAGCCGGAAGCGGGGGTGCTCCGCGGCGAGCCGGCGCAGCTCGTCGCCGAAGATCACGTCGTCGCGGGTCAGCGCGCTGTGGACGAGGACGACGTCGGGCAGCGGGCCCTGCAGCGCGAGGCTGCGGAGCATGCCCATGACCGGGGTGACGCCGCTGCCGCCGGTGACGAACAGGACCGGCCCGGTCAGGCGCGGCGGCAGCACGAAGTCCCCGGCGGCCTGGTCCAGGCGCAGCAGGGTGCCGACCGCGACCCGGGCCAGGGCGTGGGAGACGAAGCCGTCGGCGACGGGCTTGACGGTGATCCGCACCAGGCCGTCGGCCGGGGGGGTGGTGATCGAGTAGGAGCGGCGGTGCAGGACGCCGTCGATCTCGACGCCGACCCGCAGCCACTGCCCGGCGGTGTGGCCCTGCCAGCCGCGTCCCGGCCGCAGCACGAGGGTCACGGCGCCGGCTGCCTCGGGCAGCACCTGCTCCACCCGCGCGCGCAGGCCCCGGCCGCCCTCGAGGGGGACCAGGACGCCGAGCAGGTCGGACGGCGTGAGCGGGTAGGTGACCAGGGACGCCAGGCGCGCGAGGCGGCCGGCGCCGGGCCCAGCGGTCGTCGTCATGCTTCCAGGGTTCCCTCGGGACGGGGTCGGGCTGTCAGCCGACCCGCACGACACGGCGGCCCGTTCTGTTGCAGGAGCCACAGGCAGCAGGGCGGTGGCAGAGTCGCAGGGTGCGCAGAACGCTCCTCGGGACCGCCCTGCTCCTGGCCCTCGCGGGCTGCTCGGCGCAGGAGCCGGCCGCCGCCCCGTCCCCGACCCCGACCCCGACTACGGCCGTGCCCACCGTCGTCGTCACCGCGGGCGACTCCGGACCGGTGCGGGCGGAGGTGGCCGACGACGAGCAGGAGCGCGCGGTCGGGCTCATGGGCCGCACCTCGGTGCCGCGGGGGACCGGCATGGTCTTCCGGTACGCGCTGCCCTCGAGCGGGCGCTACTACATGTTCCACGTCCCGGTGCCGCTCACGGCGGTGTTCGCCCGCAGCGGCGTCGTCGTCGGGGTGCTCGACATGCCACCGTGCCCGGCGCAGCAGCCGCAGGACTGCCCGACCTACGGCCCCGACAAGCCCTTCGACACCGTGCTGGAGACCGCTCCCGAGACGGTCCGCGGCACGGTCACGGTCGGCGACCCGCTGCGGGTGTCGGGCTGACGGCGTGCACGCCGGCCCCCTCGCGGTCGGCCAGCACGCCGACGAGCTCGCCGCCGACGAAGACCCCGGCGGCGTCCTCGTCCAGGCCGTAGCCCGCGGGGAGCTCGCCCCGGTCGACCAGGTCCCGGTAGAGCTGCGCCCGGCCCGGCTGGGTGTCGTAGTGGGGGCACAGCGAGTGCGGGACGACGCCGAGGCCGTCGGTCCAGCCGGCCGGCGTCCCGAAGCTGGTCGTGACCCCGCCGAGCGACCAGATCAGGGCGCCCGCGCTCGACCCCGCCACGACCGCCCCGCGTCGCCAGGCGCCCACGACCTCCGCGGCCAGCCCGTGCAGGCGCCACAGGGCCGCCAGGTTCGCGACCGCCCCGCCCGTGACGTAGACGAGGTCGGCGTCGTCCAGGACGTTGCCGAACGGAGCCTCGGTGCGGCGGAACAGGGACAGGACGTGCCCCTCGGCGTCCTCGGCGTCGCACGCCGCCCGGAAGGCGTCCATGCACGCGTCGTCGTCGCCGCTGGCCGTCGGGACGAGGGTGACCCGGGGCCGCCGGCCGCTGCCCCGCACGCCCGCCAGCAGGGCGCGCTCCACGGCGGAGAAGCCGGTGCGTCCTGCGGACAGGCCACCGCCGCCGTAGGTCACGACGGCGCCCGCCCCGGTGCTGTCACGCCGGTCGCGCAGCCAGCCGTCGGTCAGCGGCGCGCCGGGGTCGAGCGTCGGGTCGAGCGTGGGGTCGAGGGCGGGGGAGGCGGCGTCCACGGGCAGCCCCTGCCCCGGACCGTCCGCCTCATGCCGTGCGGCTCAGGGGTCCCCGCACCCGGGGCCCGGTGAGGGCGGCGCCGACGACGACGTCGAGCTCCCCGGCCGTGCGCAGGACGGACGCGAGCTGGTGGTCGCCGCGCGGGTAGGTGCTGACGACGGTCTCGGGCAGGCCGGCCAGCCGAGCGGCGTGGGCGGCGTCGAGGGCGTTGTCGCTGGCGTGCAGGACGCGCACCCTCGTCCGGTAGGGCGGCCGGCCGTCGGTGCAGCGGGCCGCGAACCGGTCGGTCAGCAGGGTTGGCAGGTCCAGGAACGGCTCGGCCGACGCCGGCAGCCCCTCCACCGCGGCCGCGCGCAGCGACGAGAAGCGGTCGTCGCCGAGGGCGTCGTTGACCTCGTGCGTGAGCCCGGAGCGCGGCACGAGCGCCACGACCTCGTCGACCTCCTCGAGCAGGGAGGCCAGTGCGATCGCGGCGTAGCCCCCGGCGCTGTTGCCCATGAGGACGACGCGACTCGGTGCGGTCGCCGCGACGTGCGCCCGGACCGCGGCGGCCACCGCCTCCAGGTCGTCCCCGGTGCCGCGGACCCCGCGCAGGAACCAGCTGCGGGAGTGGTCGCGCAGCAGCAGGCCGTTCACGCCGAGCCGCCGGCACAGCCCGCGGCCCTCGAAGGCCGGCTCCTGCCCCTCGGGCGCGAGGCCGGACAGGACGACGAGCAGCGGCCCGCCCGCCGGTCCGGGCTCCACGCTCCAGCCCGCGGCCTCGCCGGCGGACGGGCAGGCGGGCAGGGTCAGCACGGTCAACGACGGCTCCGGGGGGCACGCAGAACAGGGATCACGCGCGGCGGGGAGCGCCGTCGGAGGTCCCAGTCTGCCCGATCCCGTCCCGGTCCGACATGGCCCGGACGGGCCATCCGCGAGGTCGCCCCTACCGGCGGGCATCCTGGGGGCCCCGCTGGTCCGGGGGACCCGCTGACCTGGAGGACGCATGACCACCCCCGACGAGCTGGCCCGGCTGCGCGCGGAGCTCGACGGCGTCGACCGCGGCCTGGTGGACCTCGTGGCGCGGCGGCTCGAGGTGGTCGGGCGGATCGGCGAGGCCAAGCGCGACAGCGACCACCCGGTCCGCGACATCCCGCGCGAACGGGCGGTCCTCGAGCGGGTGGAGGCGCTCGCCCGCGAGCGGGGCGTGTCCGCCGACCTCGTCCGGCGGGTGTTCCGCGAGGTGATCGGTCACGCCGTGGACCGCCAGACCGGAGCGCTGCTGGCCCTGCCGCGCGAGCCGGTCGTCGTCGGGGTCGTGGAGGACGACGCGACGGCGCGGTCGGCGGCGCACAAGTACCTGTCGGGCCTCGGGGTGCAGGGCGAGGTGGTCGCGCACCGGGGAGCACGCGCCGTCGTCGCGGCGGTGGAGCAGGGGCAGTGCGACCTCGCCGTCCTGCCGGTCGAGAACAGCGCCTCCGGCAGCGTCGGCCTGCTGCACGAGCTGCTCGAGCGCAGCAGCCTGTGGGTGGTCGGGGAGGAGGTCTGGCGGGTGGAGCACTGCCTGGTCGCCGCCCGGCCGCTCGCCGTCGACGAGGTCGTCGTCCTGCTCGCGACCGACGACGACCAGGAGGCGTGCAGCGGACTGCTCGCCTCGCTGCCCGGCGTCGAGGTCCGCACGGTGGCCTCGCGGGCCCAGGCGGTCCGCGACCTGCAGGACGCTCCGGGAGCGGCGGTGCTGCTGCCGCTGGACGCCGTCCCGGAGGGCCTGGTGGTGCTGCGGCGCGACGTCGGCACCGAGCGCGAGAACGTGACCCGGCTGCTGGTGCTCGGCCGGCACCCGGTGGAGGTCCCGCCGCGGGTGCCGTGCAAGACCACGCTGCGGATCGTCACCCCGCACGCCGAGGGCGCCCTGCTCCGGTGCCTGCAGGTGCTGTCCTCGGCCGGCCTGACGATGACCAAGCTGGAGTCCCGCCCGGTCCCGGGCCGGCCCTTCGAGTACGCGTTCTTCGTCGACGTCGAGGGCAACGTCGCCGACCCCGGGACGCGCGACGCCGTGGAGCACCTGCGGGAGGTGGCGACGACGGTCCGCGTCCTCGGGAGCTACCCGGCGAAGGTCCTGCACGCCGACGCCGCCCGTTGACGACGCCGTCGTCCGGCCTCATCGTCGGGGGATGACGGCACCGGCCCGCTGGATCACCGACCCCCGCGGCGAGGGCCGCGGGGTCCGGGTCTCCACCCACGTCGAGGCGGGGTTCCTCGTCCTGAGCACCTGGCGCTCGGGCGTCTGCGTCGGGACGGTCCGGCTGCTGCCCGACGAGGCCGCGAGCCTGGTGGCCGGCCTCGCCGAGGGACTGGCCGGCCTGGCCGAGGACCGCGCCCTCGTCTGACCGCCCTAGTGGGCGAGGACCGGCGCGGCGTCGGGGTCGACGTCGAGCGGCCCGCTGCGGAACAGCACCCCGGAGAGCACGGCGCACAGGACCATGAAGCCGGCCGACCACCAGAAGACCGTGTGGTAGCTGGCGATCGTCGCCTCGGCCAGCAGGCGGGGGCTCGGCGTCCGTCCGGCGAGCGAGTGCGTGACGCTGCTCGCCGCGAACGTGCTCAGCAGCGCGGTGCCGATCGAGCCGCCGACCTGCTGACCGATGTTGATCATGGCGGAGGCCACGCCGGCGTCGGCGTGGTCGACGCCGGAGGTCGCGGCGTTCTGCGCCGGGGCGAAGACCAGGCCGAGGCCCGCGCCGATCACCAGCAGCGCTGGCAGGACGTCTCGGACGTAGCTGCTGTCGAGGTCGAGCCGGGTGAGCAGGACCATGCCGACGGCGGCCAGCAGCGCACCGGTCGGGACCAGCGGGCGGGGTCCGACCCGGGGCACCAGCGCGGTGGCGAGCCCGATCGCGGTCACCATGATCATGGCGAGCATCGGCAGGAAGGCCGCGCCGGTCTGGACCGGGCTGAAGCGCAGGCTGGCGGCGAGGTAGTAGGTGAGGAACAGGAACAGCCCGAACATCCCGATGCCGGCGATCCCGACGGTGAGGTACGCGCCGCCGCGGCTGCGGTCGACGACGACGCGCAGCGGCAGCAGCGGGGAGGCGACCCGTCGCTCGACGACGACGAAGACGACCAGCAGCACGACGCCGAGCAGCAGGGGCACCAGCGTGCGACCGGAGGTCCAGCCCGAGCTCTGCGCCTCGCCGAGGCCGTAGACCAGGCCGACCAGGCCGAGGACCGCGGTGAACACGCCCGGCAGGTCCAGGTGGGGCTTGGCGGGCTTCTCGCCCTCGACGAGCGCCACGGCCGCGCCGACCAGGGCGGCGGCGGCGATGAAGAGGTTGACGTAGAGGCACCAGCGCCAGCTGGCGTACTCGGTGAGCACGCCCCCGAGCAGCAGGCCGACGCCGCCGCCGGCGCCCGAGATGCCGCCGAAGACGGCGAAGGCGCGGGCGCGCTCGGCGGGTGCGGTGAAGGTGACGGTCAGCAGGGACAGCGCGGCGGGGGCGAGCACGGCGCCGAAGACGCCCTGCAGGACGCGGGCGACGAGCAGCAGGCCGAAGCCGCCGGCGGCGCCACCCAGCGCGCTGGCGAGGGCGAAGCCGATGACGCCGACGACGAACATCCGCTTGCGGCCGAAGAAGTCCGACAGCCGCCCGCCGAGCAGCAGCAGCGAGCCGAAGGCGAGCGCGTAGCCCGTGACGATCCACTGGCGGTCGGCGTCGGAGAACGTGAGCGCCTTCTGGGCGGTCGGCAGCGCGATGTTCACCACGGTCGCGTCGAGCACGACCATGAGCTGCGCGAGCGACAGCACGAGCAGGCTCAGGCCGCGCCGGGCGGGGACGTGGCCCTCGGCGGGAGCTGCCGGCAGCGGGCCGGCGGCGGTGGAGACGGACATGGCGGGTTCCTCGGGCTCGACTCCCGGACTGGCCGTCCGGCTAGGAAGAGGGTCGACGTGCGCTAGCCGATCGTCAAGTGTGTTCCTAGCCACTCGGCTAGGAAGGTCCCTTGTGGCGCGCGTCCTGCGCCCGTACCGTCGAGGCGTGGCAGTCGCACAGGTCGAGCGGTCGGGGAGTGCGCAGCGGGTCCTCGACGTCGCGCTGGCGCTGTTCACCGAGCACGGGTTCGACGGCACGAGCCTGCAGCAGATCGCGGATCGGCTGGGCGTCACGAAGGCCGCCGTCTACTACCACTTCCGCAGCAAGGACGACCTGCTCGCGGCCCTCGTCGACCCCGCCTTCGCCGAGCTCGAGGACCTGCTCAGCCGCACCGAGGCCCTGCCGCGGGGCGCCGCGCGCCAGAAGTGCGCGCTGTCGGAGTTCGTCGACTACCTGCTGCGCCACCGCGAGGCGGCCGCCTGGATGAGCCGGGACGCGGCCGCCCTGACCCGGCCGGCGGTCTGGGAGCGCGCGCAGGGGACCCAGCGGCGGCTCGAGGCCCTGGCGGCGCCGGGCGAGGACGACCCCCTGTCCCGGCTGTGGGGCGGGGCGATCACCCAGGCGCTGGCCGGGGCGGTCCTGGCACAGCCGCACGCCGACGAGGACTGGCTGCGCACCGAGGTGGCGGAGCTGAGCGCCCACCTGCTCAGCGGCTACCGGGCGGCCCGGCGCCGGCAGGGCTGAGGAGAGGCGCGCGAGGTCCACGGCAGCGGGGTCAGGACACCGGTTCCGGCACGCGCGCCTCGACCAGGGCCGCTGCGGGGGCGGCGAGCTGCAGGACGCCGGCTGCCATGAGCCCGGCGCCGACCAGCTGACCGGCGAGGGCCGGCAGCGCGGCCGACGGCACCTCGCCGAACGCCAGGGCTCCGACGATGGCGGCGACGAGCGGCTCCACGACGGTGAGCGCCGGCACCGACGCCGACAGGGGCCCGGCCTGGTACGCCGACTGGGCCAGCGCGATCCCGAGGACCCCGACGACGACCAGCGCGTACAGGGGCCAGGTCCGCAGGGGCTCGGTCAGCGACGTCGCGGCCAGCCCGGTCAGCTGCTTGAGCAGGGCGGCGGTCACGCCGAAGCAGCAGCCCGCCGCGCTGCCCAGCAGGACCGCGGCCCGCGCGGGGACGAGCCGAGAGCCGGCCACGCAGGCTCCGGCCAGGGCGACGGCGACCAGCAGCGTCGGGACGAGCGCCCCGGAGGGGGCGAGGGCCGAGCCGGCGTCCGGTCGGGCGCTGACCAGGAACAGCACCAGCCCGAGGGCGACGCAGGAACCCCAGCCCCCGTCGGCACGGCTCGGGCGCCGGTGCTCGAGGACCGCCCCGGTCAGCAGCGTGAACAGCAGGCCTGTGACCAGGAGCGGCTGGACGACCGGCAGCCGCCCCGTGGCCAGCGCCCACGTGTGCAGCGCCAGGCCGGCCGCGCCCAGCACCAGGCCTCCGAGCCAGGACGGGCTGCGCAGCAGTCGCGCCAGCAGGGCCAGCCCGAGACCCCGGCCGGAGGGGAGGCGGCTGGCGCCGCGGTGCTGCAGGGCGGTCGCGACGGCGAAGCAGGCGGCGGCGCCGAGGGCGGCCAGGACGGCCGTCACGAGGAGCGACCGGGGTGGCGCAGGCACCGTCGCAGGAGTCGCGACGCTCGGAGGTGCGGCGGTCCGAGGTTCGGCGCGCGGAGGTGCGGCGGTCGGGGGTGAAGCGGCACCGGCGTAGCTCCTGCCTGGTCGGGTGGGAGCACGGTGCTGGTCCGGCGATGAGCGCCCGGTGAGACGGGCCCGCGACCGGCGTGCGCAGGCCCCCGAGCCCGGTGCGCGCCCCGACGTCGCGGGCCGCGGCTCGGGTCGCGACGACGGCGTCGGGGCGGCAGGGTGGCGCGGCGGCCGGGCGTGGCCTGGCGGGTCGGGCTGACCCGTGCCAACATGCGACGCCGATGCTGTTGCACCTCTTGTGCAACGGGCGAGGATCCAGGAGAGCTGCTGTGAGTGTCACGACCGACCGGCCGGAGGACGTCCCGTCCTCGCAGGACCTGGAAGAAGCGCACAAGCGCATCCGCTTCACGCGGGAGGAGATGCCGCGACTGCTCGCGATGTTCGGCTTCATCGCCGCGCTGCACATCATCGGCTTCGGGTTGTTCCACCACTACAACGGGATCCAGGTCATCCACGACGTCAAGGGCACCGACGGCAAGCTGGTCTACGCGGGCGCCGGCGCGCTCGCGTACACCTTCGGCCTGCGCCACGCGTTCGACGCCGACCACATCTCGGCCGTCGACGACACGACCCGCTACCTGCTGCAGAAGGGCAAGAAGCCGCTCGCCGTGGGCTTCTTCTTCTCCCTCGGGCACTCCACCGTCGTGTTCACCTTCGTCACCGCCATCGCGATCGTGGCGTCCAAGGCGAAGGGCTTCCAGGAGGCCTTCCAGGGCACCGGCGGGATCATCGGCACCCTGGTGTCGGGCGCGTTCCTCTACCTCATCGCCGCCCTGAACCTCGCCGTCCTGACCGGCATCATCAAGGTGTGGCGCCAGGCCAAGCGCGGCGAGTTCTCCCCGGAGCAGTTCGACCTCCTGCTGGCTCAGCGCGGGTTCATGAACCGGATCTTCAAGGGCCGCTACAACCGCCTCATCAGCGAGTCGTGGCACATGTACCCGGTCGGCCTGCTGTTCGGCCTGGGCTTCGACACCGCGAGCCAGATCGGCCTGATCGCCATCGCCGGGACCACGGCCATCGCGGGCGGCCTCCCGCCGCTGGCCATCATCGCCCTGCCGTTCATCTTCGCCGCGGGCATGTCGCTCATGGACACCCTCGACGGCGTGTTCATGGCCAAGGCCTACAGCTGGGCGTTCGTGAACCCGATCCGCAAGATCTACTACAACATCACGACGACGAGCCTGTCGATCTTCGTGGCCTTCGTCATCGGCACGATCGAGCTGCTCAGCCTGCTGTCGAAGCAGGCCGGCCTCACCGGCCAGCCCTGGGACTTCATCGGCTCCATCGACATCAACCTGGCCGGGCGCATCATCGTCGGGGTCTTCTTCGTGGTCTGGATCGGCGCGATCCTCAACTGGAAGCTCCGCAAGCTCGACGACAAGTACGGCACCGGCACGCAGAACGCCGACAC
>JAOPWW010000114.1 GCA_025965495.1 Frankiales bacterium | reverse complement strand
AGCACGTCGGGGCGCTGCTCGACAGCTGCGACGACGCCCTCGACCTCGTGGAGAGCCTGGGCGGACGGCGCTAGTCCCGGCCCTCATCCGTCCCGGCGCAGCCTGTCGAGCGCTGCCCGCGCCCGCTCGGCGTCCTCCTGGGCGTCGCGGACCGCGTCCGCCGCCCGGGCCACCTCCTCCTGCCGCGCCGTGCTCTCGGTCTCGGCTGCCGTCCGCGCCGCCCGCCGAGCGTCTCCACCAGGTCGAGGGCGTCGTCGCAGCTGTCGAGCAGCGCCCCGACGTGCTGCTTGGTCCCCCGCAGCGGCTCGAGCGTCGGCACCCGCTGCAGCGACTCGCGCCCGACGTCGAAGATCACCGAGTCCCACGACGCCGCGGCGACCTGCGTCGGGAACTGCGCGAGGCACCGTCCGCGGAAGTAGGCCCGGGTGTCGTCCGGCGGCTCGAGCACCGCCCGCTGCACCTCGTCCTCGGTGAGCAGGGTCTGCATGCTCCCGCGCGCGACGAGCCGGTTGTACAGCCCCTTGTCGCGCCGCACGTCGCTGTACTGCAGGTCGACGAGGTGGAGCTTGGACGCCGACCAGTCGAGCCCCTCGCGCTCCCGGTAGCCCTCCAGCAGCTGGAGCTTGGCGACCCAGTCGAGCTCGCCGGCCAGCGACCGCGGGTCGGTCTCCAGGCGGGTCAGCACCGACTCCCACCGCGCCAGGACGTCGAGGGTCTGGTCGTCGGCGTCGCTGCCGAGGCGGTCCTCGACGTGCTTGCGGGCCTGCTCGAGGTACTCCATCTGCAGCTGCACCGCCGTGAGGGTGCGTCCGTTCTTGAGCGTGATCAGGCGCTGGAGCGTCGGGTCGTGGGAGACCGCCCGCAGCGCGCCGACCGGCCCGTCCACCGACAGGTCGATCCCGTTGGAGGTCAGCCAGCGGTCTTCGACCATCGCCAGGACCAGCGCCGTCGTCCCGACCTTCAGGTAGGTCGAGACCTCGGACAGGTTGGCGTCGCCGATGATCACGTGCAGGCGCCGGTACTTGTCGGGGTCGGCGTGCGGCTCGTCCCGGGTGTTGATGATGGGGCGCTTGAGCGTGGTCTCGAGCCCGACCTCGACCTCGAAGAAGTCGGCGCGCTGGCTGATCTGGAAGCCGTCCTCGCGCCCGTCCTGGCCGATCCCGACCCGGCCCGCGCCCGTCACGACCTGGCGGCTGACGAAGAACGGCGTCAGGTGACGGACGATCTCCCCGAACGCCGTCTGGCGCGGCATGAGGTAGTTCTCGTGGGTGCCGTAGGACGCACCCTTGTTGTCGGTGTTGTTCTTGTACAGCTGCAGCCGGGCGGTCCCCGGCACCTGGGCGGCCCGCTCGGCCGCGAGCTCCATGACCCGCTCCCCCGCCTTGTCCCAGAGCACGACGTCGCGGGGGTTGGTGCACTCCGGCGTCGAGTACTCGGGGTGGGCGTGGTCGACGTACAGGCGCGCGCCGTTGGTGAGGATGACGTTGGCGAGGCCGAGCTCCTCGTCGGGCTCGCCGAGGTCGTGGTCGGACAGGCCGGCGCCGACGTCGAACCCGCGGGCGTCGCGGAGCGGGTTCTCCTCCTCGAAGTCCCAGCGCGTGCGCCGACCGCGCAGCGGCGTGGTGCTGACGTAGCCGTTGACGACCTGGCTCGACGCGGTCATCGCGTTGACGGCCTGCCCCGGCGAGGACACCCCGAACTCGGTCTCGGTGCCCATGACCCGCCGCGCGCTCATGGGGCCAGCGTAGGTCCGCCGGGCTCCCCGAGCAGGCCGAGGTCGAGGGCGGACAGGGCTGCGACGACCTGCTCGACGAGCGGCCGGGCCCGTCGGTACCGCGTGGCGACCGCCGGGTCGGGCTGCAGCGCCGGGCCGACGTGGACGAGGGCGGCCGCGGCGTCGAGGTCGGGCAGCACGCCGAGCGCGTGCAGGCCGAGCAGGCACGCACCGAGACCGCTGCCCTCGGGCGAGTCCGCCACGGCCACCGGCAGGTCGAGGGCGTCGGTGAGCACGCGCAGCCACAGCGAGGACGTGACCGCTCCCCCGGTGGCCCGCACCTCCCGCACCGGACCGGGCAGGTCGCGCCGGACCAGGGCGAGCTGCTGGCAGACGCCCTCCACCGCCGCGCGCACGAGGTGCCCACGCCGGTGGTCGCGCCGCAGCCCGACGTACGCACCGGCCAGGCCCGGTCGCCACCAGGGCGCCCGCTCCCCGAGCAGGTGGGGCAGGCACAGCAGCCCCTCGGCCAGCGGCGGGACCTGCGCCGCCTCCTGGAGCAGCCGGGCGTCGGTGGCGTCGTCGGGCTCGGCGTCAGTCATCGCGGTCGATGCCCACCGGACCGCGGAGCCGCCGTTGTTGACCGCGCCGCCGACCACCCAGCGGTCCTCGGTCAGGGCGTAGCAGAACAGCCCGGGCACGGCCTGTGGTCCGTCGACGACGACCCGCAGCGCCCCGCTGGTGCCGAGCGACAGGGCCACGACGCCGGGCCGGACCGCGCCGGTGCCGAGGTTGGCCAGCGGTCCGTCGGTGGCCCCGGCCACCACCGGGGTCCCGACGGGCAGACCGAGCCCGGGTCCGAGCCCCCCGACGACCGCCGTCGTCGCGACGACGTCGCCCAGCTGACTTGCGACGACGCCGGCGAGCCCGAGCGCCTCGTCGTCCCAGCGGCGGGCGCGCAGGTCGTACAGCCCGCTCGACGACGCCGTCGACAGGTCGAGCGCCCGGGTCCCCGGGACCAGCAGCGCCAGGAGCAGCTCCTTGACGCCGCCCCAGAACGGGACGGACCGTGCGTCCGGGGTGGCCGCGAGCTTCACCAGCGGGCTCATCGGGTGGACCGGCGTCCCGGTCCGCGCCGCCAGGCCGGGGGCGGCCTCGCGCAGACCGTCTAGGGCGGCGGCTCCGCGCCCGTCGGCCCACGTCTGGAGCGGCCCCCGCGGCGTGCCGTCGTCGTCCATCGCGACCAGCCCGTGCATCGCCGAGCTGACGCAGACCGCCGTCGCCCGGGAGCCCTCGGCTTGCAGCCGGGCGGCGGTCCGCACCAGCACCTCGACGACGGCGGACCGCAGGACCCGCGGGTCCAGCTCGGCGCGGCCCGGGGCGGGCACCCGCAGCGGGTAGGAGACCCGCTCCACCGACCGGACCACGCCGTCGGCGCCGGCCACGACCGCCTTGGTCGAGGTCGTGCCGCAGTCCAGCCCGACGACGACGTCCACGCGCGGAGCGTGGCACGACGACGGCCCGGCCCTGGGGAGGGCCGGGCCGTCGTCGCGCTGCTACAGGTACTGGCCGGTGTTGGCGATCGTGTCGATCGACTTGCCGCTCTCGGTGCCCTTGGCGCTGGTGACGAGCGTGCGGATGTACACGATCCGCTCGCCCTTCTTGCCGGAGATGCGGGCCCAGTCGTCGGGGTTCGTGGTGTTCGGGAGGTCCTCGTTCTCCTTGAACTCGTCGACGCACGCCGTCATGAGGTGCGAGAGCCGCAGGCCCTTGCCACCGGTCTCGAGGAAGTCCTTGATCGCGTTCTTCTTGGCCCGGCC
>JAOPWW010000329.1 GCA_025965495.1 Frankiales bacterium | reverse complement strand
CACCTCACCGACGCCGTCCCTGTCGCTGATCTGACGGTCGTCGCCGACGGCCGTCGCACGCGCCCGGCGACCTGCCGCGCGGCGAGAGGACGGGCTCCGTGCCCGCACCAGCTGCTCCTGCACCCGCATCTCCCCGCGACGGCGTGCCCCGCGAAGACCGGATCCCGCTCGCGGACGTCCCGGTCGCGCCGCTGCGGATCCTGCTCCTGGAGGACTCGAGCGCCGACGCCGAGCTGCTCGTGGCGATGCTGGAGGAGGAGCTGCCCGGTGCGGCCGTCCGGGTCGCCACCAGCGTCGCGGAGGCGGTCCCGCTGCTCGCCGAGCGGCTCGACCTCGTCATCACGGACCTGTCCCTGCCGGACGCCGAGGGGCTCGAGTCGCTGGTCGCGGTCCTGGCCGCGCGACCGGACCTCGCCGTCGTGGTCCTGACCAGCCGGCAGGACCACCAGCTCGCCCTGCAGGCGCTGTCCGCCGGCGCGGAGGACTACCTCGTCAAGGGCACCCAGAACGCGCGCGGCGTGGCGACCGCGGTGCTGTACGCGGCCCAGCGCCGCCAGACCGACGAGAAGGCGCACCGCTACGAGCGGGTCGCCCTCAGCCTGCTGGACGCCATGGAGGCCACCACCTGCGCGGTCGACGCGGAGGGGCGCATCACCGCCGTCAACCGCGCCTGGCGCGCGTTCGCCGCCGACAACGACGGCGACGACCGGGTCTGCGCCGGTGTGGGGCTGGACTACCTGGAGACCTGCCAGAGCCTCACCGGCGCGGACGCCGCCGGCGCGGCAGCGGTGGCCGCGGGCCTGCGGGCGGTGCTGACCGGCCGCGCCTCCCGCTTCGAGCACGAGTACCCCTGCGACTCCCCGACGGAGCGGCGGTGGTTCAGCGTCCGGATCAACCCGCTGCCCGAGGCGGGGGCGGTGCTCAGCCACCTCGACGTGTCGGAGGCCAAGCGGGCCGAGCTCGCGATCGTCCACGCCGGTCTGCACGACCCGCTGACCGAGCTGCCGAACCGCCACCTGCTCACGGACCGGCTCGACCAGGCGCTCGCCCGCGGCCGTCGCACGGGCAGCTGGGTCGCCGTGGCGTTCCTGGACCTCGACCAGTTCAAGCACGTCAACGACCGGCTCGGCCACGCCGCGGGGGACGCCCTGCTGCGTCAGGTGGCCCAGCGCCTCGGCAGCGTGGTGCGCGAGGGCGACACCCTGTCGCGGTTCTCGGGCGACGAGTTCGTCGTCGTCTGGCCCGACCTCGAGGCGGAGTCCTCCGTCGTCGAGCTGTCCGGGCGGCTGACCGGCTGCTTCGAGGCTCCCTTCGTGCTCGGCGGGACCTCGCTCGTGGTGTCGGCGTCCGTCGGCATCTGCGTCGGGCGGGCGCCGCAGACCGGGCAGGAGCTGCTGCTCGCGGCCGACGCCGCCATGTACGACGCCAAGCACCACGGCCGGGGCCGGACGCGGATGTACACCGCCGAGCTGCGGGCCGACGCCGAGCAGCGGGTCCAGGTCGAGGCGGAGCTGCGCCTGGCCCTCGAGCGCGACGAGCTGCTGCTGCACTACCAGCCGGTCGTGGACCTGGGGCGCCGCGCCGTCGTCGGCGTCGAGGCGCTGGTGCGCTGGCAGCACCCGGACGGCCTGCGCAGCCCGGACACGTTCGTGCCGGTCGCCGAGGCGACCGGGCTGGTGGTCCCGCTCGGCACGTGGGTGCTGCGGGAGGCGTGCCGGCAGACTGCGGCCTGGGACGCGGAGGACCTGCGCCTGCAGGTGGCGGTCAACTTCTCGACCCGCCAGATCGGGCAGCCGGGCCTCGTGGAGCTCCTGGCCGAGACGCTCGCGGCCACCGGGCTGTCGCCGCACCGCCTGCTGGTGGAGGTCACCGAGTCGACGGTGATGGAGGACGCGGAGCGGGCGCAGGTGGTGCTGGCCGGCATCGAGGCGCTCGGCGTCGGGATGGCGATCGACGACTTCGGCACCGGCTACAGCTCGCTCGTCTACCTCAAGCGGTACCCGATCGTCGCGCTCAAGGTCGACCGGTCGTTCGTCGCCGGGATGGGGATCTCGTCCGAGGACGACGCGATCGTGGCGAGCGTCGTCAGCCTGGCGCGAGCAGTCGGCGCGGTCTGCATCGCCGAGGGGGTCGAGACGGTGGAGCAGCACGTGGCCCTGGTCGCGCTCGGCTGCGACTTCGCCCAGGGCTATCTGTACAGCCGCCCCGTCCCGGCGGACCGGCTGCCGGACGCCCTGCGCCAGGTGGACCGCGTGCTGCGCGACGTGTCGGAGGCCCGCCGACGCTCCCCCGGGCCGGCTCCTCGGCGGGTCCCGCCTCCGGTGCTGCGGCGGATCGCCGAGCTGCAGGCCGCAGGCGGCTCCCTGCACACGGTGGCGGCCGCGCTGAACAGCGAGCACGTGCCGAACCCCTACGGCCGCCGGTGGCACCCGACGCTGGTCGCCAAGGTCGTCGCCGAGCGGTCGTCCGGGAAGCAGGCCGGCCCCGCACGCGCGGGTGCGGGCGGCTGACAGGATCGACGGCGTGACCGACGTCGACCCGCCCCTGCTCGACCTGCCCCTGCTCGCCCGCGGCAAGGTGCGCGACGTCTACGAGGTCGACGCCGACACCCTGCTCCTGGTCGCCAGCGACCGGCTCTCGGCGTACGACGTCGTCCTGCCCACGGCGGTCCCGGACAAGGGTGCGGTCCTGACCGGGCTGTCGCACTGGTGGTTCGCCCAGCTCGAGGACGTCGTGCCGAACCACCTCGTGGACCGGCCGCTGCCTCCCGGCGCCGAGCCGGCCCGCTCGATGCTGGTGACGCGCCTCGCGATGGTGCAGGTCGAGTGCGTCGCCCGCGGCTACCTCACCGGCTCCGGGCTGAAGGACTACGCCGCCACCGGCAGCGTCTGCGGCGTCGCGCTGCCCCCGGGCCTGGTCGACGGCAGCCGCCTGCCCGAGCTGGTCTTCACGCCGACGACGAAGGCCGACGTCGGGGACCACGACCTGCCGATGACCTACCGGCAGGTGGAGCAGCAGGTGGGCGCCGAGCTCGCGGCGGAGCTGCGGGAGACGACGCTGGCGATCTACCGCCGCGGGGTCGAGGTGGCCGAGCGCGCGGGGATCCTGCTGGCCGACACGAAGGTCGAGCTGGGCCACGACGGCGCCGGCGTCCTGACGCTCGGCGACGAGGTGCTGACCCCCGACAGCAGCCGCTTCTGGCCGGCGGAGGGCTGGGAGCCCGGGCACGCCCAGCCGAGCTTCGACAAGCAGTTCGTGCGCGACTGGCTCACCGAGCAGGGCTGGGACCGGCAGGCCCCGGGACCGGAGCTGCCGGCCGACGTCGTGGAGCGGACGCGCGCGAAGTACGTCGAGGCCTACGAGCGCATCACCGGCTCGTCGTTCGACAGCTGGCTGCGCCGGTAGGGTCGGCGCCGTGCCCGTCCACAAGGTGATCGTCGACGTCCTGCTCAAGCCCGAGATCCTCGACCCCCAGGGCCAGGCGGTGGCCAACGCCCTGCCGTCCCTCGGCTTCGCGGCGCCCGTCAGCGTGCGGATCGGCAAGCACGTCGAGGTCGAGGTCGACACCGACACCCCCGACGACGCTCTGCAGCAGGTCGGGAAGATGGCCGAGGTGCTGCTGGCGAACCCCGTCATCGAGGACTTCCGGGTGCGGCTCGCGTGATCGGGTAGGGGCAGCGGCGTGGAGATCAAGCTGACGCTCGCGCTGCCCCGCGACGCCCTCAGCGTCCCCGTCGTGCGCCGGGTCCTGCGAGGGGCCATGGAGACGCTCGGCGTCGCTGAGGACGTCATCCACGCCATCGAGGTCGCCCTCACGGAGGCCGCCACGAACGTGCTGGACCACGCCCAGGAGAGCGACCAGTACGAGGTCTCTGCGGGGATCGACGGCGACCTGTGCGTCATCGAGGTCGTCGACCGCGAGACGACCCTGTTCGACGGCGACGACAAGGGGCTCGTCGACGCCGCGGTCGCGGCCGAGGAGGGTCGCGGCATCCAGCTCATCCGGGCGCTCGTCGACAAGGTCGAGTTCACCAGCCGGCCGCAGTCCGGGACCGTCGTCCACCTCGAGAAGGCGATCGCCTGGAACGAGGGTGCTCCGGGACGCACCCTCGCCGAGGCCATGCCGGAGGAGAAGCACGGCCCCTGGTCCGACGGCGAGGAACTCGAGGACGCCCCCGAGCCCCGGTAGCCTCGGCCCCATGCGCATCGGCGTCGTGACCTTCCCCGGCAGCCTCGACGACCGCGACGCGCAGCGCGCCGTCCGCCTCGCCGGCGGGAAGGCCGTCGCCCTGTGGCACGGCGACGCCGACCTGCAGGGCGTCGACGCCGTCGTCCTGCCCGGCGGCTTCTCCTACGGCGACTACCTGCGCGCCGGCGCCATCGCCCGGTTCGCGCCCGCGATGGGCTCGGTCGTCGACGCGGCCAAGGGCGGGATGCCGGTCCTCGGCATCTGCAACGGCTTCCAGGTCCTGTGCGAGTCGCACCTGCTGCCCGGGGCCCTGACCCGCAACCAGCACCTGCACTTCGTCAACCGCGACCAGCGGCTGCGGGTCGCGTCGACGGCGACCTCCTGGACCGCCGACCTGCCCGACGAGATCACGATCCCCGTGAAGAACGGCGAGGGCTCGTTCGTCGCCGACGAGAAGACCCTCGACGCCCTCGAGGCCGAGGGCCGCGTCGTCGCGTACTACGTCGGCGGGAACCCGAACGGCTCCCTGCGCGACATCGCCGGGATCACCAACGAGCGCGGCAACGTCGTCGGCGTCATGCCGCACCCCGAGCACGCGGTCGAGGACCTCACCGGACCGGGCACCGACGGGCTGGGCTTCTTCACCAGCGTGCTCAAGGCCGTGCTCTCCACGGCCTGAGCCCCTGCTGACCCCGGTAGCCTCGCGGCCGTGAGCCGCGACGAGACCAACCTGGGCGCCAGCAGCGTCGACACCGTCGAGCGGGCGGCCGCGACGGCCGACTCCCCGATGCCCTACGCCGAGCTGGGGCTCAAGGACGACGAGTACGGCCGCATCGTCGACGTCCTCGGCCGCCGTCCCACCGGCACCGAGCTCGCCATGTACTCGATCATGTGGAGCGAGCACTGCTCCTACAAGAGCAGCAAGGTCCACCTGCGCCAGTTCGGCGACATCCCCAAGGGCGACCGGATGCTCGTCGGCATGGGCGAGAACGCCGGCGTCGTCGACGTCGGGGAGGGCCTCGCCGTCACGTTCAAGGTCGAGTCGCACAACCACCCGAGCTACGTCGAGCCGTACCAGGGCGCGGCCACCGGAATCGGCGGCATCGTGCGCGACATCCTCACCATGGGCGCGCGCCCGGTGCTCGTCATGGACCCGCTGCGCTTCGGCGACGCCGACCACCCCGACACCAAGCGCGTGCTGCCCGGGATCGTCGCCGGCATCGGCGGCTACGGGAACTGCCTGGGCCTGCCCAACGTCGGCGGCGAGGTCGTCTTCGACCCCAGCTACCAGGGCAACCCGCTCGTCAACGCGCTCTGCCTCGGCGTCCTCAAGGCCGACCGGATCCAGCTGTCCGCGGCCCGCGGGGTCGGCAACGTCGTCGTCCTGCTGGGCGCGAAGACCGGCCGTGACGGCATCG
>JAOPWW010000321.1 GCA_025965495.1 Frankiales bacterium | reverse complement strand
GGGGGCAGCCGATGATGACGCGGGGGACGTCGCCGCACGCCTCCGTGGTGCCGAGGCCGACGGCCTCCAGGCGCTCCCAGATGGTCGGGACGTCCTCGATCCGGACCCAGTGCAGCTGCACGTTCTGGCGGTCCGTGATGTCCGCCACGTCGCGGCCGAACTCGGTCGCGATCTCGCCGATGACGGCCAGCTGGGTGCTGCTGAGCTGTCCGCCGTCGATGCGGATGCGCATCATGAAGTAGGGCGCCTCGAGCTCGTGCGGCTCCAGCACGGCGGTCTTGCCGCCGGGGATGCCGTCGGCGCGCTGCGTGTACAGCCCGTACGCGCGCAGCCGGGTGCGCAGGTCGGCGGCGTCGATGCTGTCGAAGCCCGCCTTGCTGTAGACGTCGAGCACGCGCTGCTTCACGTTCAGCGCGCTGTCGTCCTTCTTGACCTGCTCAGCGGGGTTGAGGGGCTCTCGGTAGCCGAGCGCCCACTGTCCCTGTCCGCGCACGGCGGGCATGGCTGTCTCCTGGAGTCGATGGGGGAGGGCGGGGGACTAGCCCCGGGAACAGAGGGAGCTGCTCACGCGCTGCAGGTCCACGTGACGACGCGACGTGAGCAGGGCGGCCATGCCGTCCAGGGTGCCACGGTCCGGCCGAGCCCGCCGTGGGACGCTCGGGGTCTGAGCGCCGTCGCACGTCACGCCCTCGTGCAGCGCCCGTCGAGCGCGGTCTGTTCCCACCGCCCGTAGTCGCACCCGCCCCACCGCCCTGTCCTGGAGGACCCGCGTGACCACCGCCCTGCCCGCTGCGACCGAGAGCCCGTCGAGGACGGACGCCGGCGCGACGCTGTGGCTGACCGGCCTGCCGAGCGCCGGGAAGACGACTCTGGCCACCGCGCTGCGGCGCGAGCTGGGCGACGCCCGCCCGGTCGAGCTGCTCGACGGCGACGAGGTCCGGGAGTTCCTGTCCAAGGGCCTCGGGTTCACCCGCGAGGACCGCGACACCAACGTCCTGCGCATCGGCTGGGTCGCGGCCACGCTCGCCAAGCACGGGGTCCTGGTGCTCGCGAGCGTCATCAGCCCGTTCGCGCAGACCCGTGACGCCGTCCGGGCCCTGCACGCCGAGCGCGGCGCGGGGTTCCTCGAGGTCCACGTCGCGACGCCGGTCGAGGTCTGCAGCGCGCGCGACGTGAAGGGGCTCTACGCCAAGCAGCGCTCCGGCGAGCTGACCGGGCTGACCGGCGTCGACGCGCCCTACGAGGCGCCGACCAGCCCCGACGCCGTCGTCCGCACGCAGGAGCAGTCGCTGGACGAGTCCGTCGCGCAGCTGCTCGCCGTGCTCACCGAGCGGGGGCTCGCGTGACCGCCACGAAGGCCCAGCTCGACCAGCTCGACGTCCTGGAGGCCGAGGCCGTCCACGTCATGCGCGAGGTCGCGGCCGAGTTCGAGCGCCCGGCGCTGCTGTTCTCGGGCGGCAAGGACTCGATCGTCATGCTGCGCCTGGCCGAGAAGGCCTTCTGGCCGGCCCGGCTGCCGTTCCCGCTCGTCCACGTCGACACCGGCCACAACTTCGACGAGGTGCTCGCCTTCCGCGACCAGCGCGCCGAGGAGCTGCAGGCCCGGCTCGTGGTCGCGAAGGTCCAGGACGACATCGACGCCGGTCGGGTCGTCGAGGTCCCGGGCGGCCTGCGCAACCCGCTGCAGACGACCACGCTGCTGCGCGCCATCGAGGAGGGCCGCTACGACGCCGTCTTCGGCGGCGCCCGCCGCGACGAGGAGAAGGCCCGTGCCAAGGAGCGCTTCTTCTCCTTCCGGGACGCCTTCGGCCAGTGGGACCCCAAGAACCAGCGGCCCGAGCTCTGGGACCTCTACAACGGCCGCCACAACCCGGGCGAGCACATCCGGGTCTTCCCGCTGTCCAACTGGACCGAGCTCGACGTCTGGCGCTACATCGCCCGCGAGGGCATCGAGGTCCCGTCGCTCTACTACGCGCACGAGCGCGAGGTCTTCGAGCGCGACGGCATGCTGCTCGGGGTCACGCCGGTGTCACAGCCGCGTGAGGGCGAGACCGTCACCACCCGCACCGTCCGGTACCGCACCGTCGGCGACGCGTCCTGCACCGGCGCCGTCGCCTCCCCGGCGGCGACGCCGCTCGAGGTCGTCGAGGAGGTCGCCACCACCCGGATCACTGAGCGGGGCGCGACCCGCGCCGACGACCGGGCCAGCGAGGCCGCCATGGAGGACCGCAAGAAGGAGGGGTACTTCTAGTGGATCTTCTCCGCTTCGCCACCGCCGGCTCCGTCGACGACGGCAAGTCGACCCTCATCGGCCGCCTGCTCTACGACAGCAAGAGCGTCTTCCAGGACCAGCTCGAGTCCGTGGAGCGCACCTCCGCCGACCGCGGCGACGACTACACCAACCTCGCGCTGCTCACTGACGGCCTGCGGGCCGAGCGCGAGCAGGGCATCACGATCGACGTCGCGTACCGGTACTTCTCCACACCGGTCCGCTCGTTCATCGTGGCCGACACCCCCGGTCACGTGCAGTACACGCGCAACATGGTCACCGGGGCCTCGACGGCGGACCTCGCCCTGGTGCTCGTCGACGCGCGCAAGGGCGTCATCGAGCAGACCCGCCGGCACGCCTCGCTCAGCGCGCTGCTGCGCGTGCCGCACCTGGTGCTCGCGGTCAACAAGATGGACCTGGTCGGCTGGGACCAGGCGGTCTTCGACGGGATCGTCGCCGACTTCACGCAGTTCGCGAGCGACCTGTCGCTGGACCTGCCCCGCGTGACGGCGATCCCGCTGTCCGCCCTGCACGGCGGCAACGTCGTCGAGCGGGCGGCCGAGACGCCCTGGTACACCGGCCCGACCCTGCTGGAGCACCTCGAGCAGGTCGACGTCGTGCGCGACGAGGCCCACGCCCGCAGCGCGCGCTTCCCGGTCCAGTACGTCATCCGCCCGATGTCGACCGAGCGCCCCGACTACCGCGGCTACGCCGGGACCCTGTCCGCCGGCCGCCTGCGCCCCGGCGACGCCGTCGTCGTCCTGCCGAGCGGCCGCACGACGACGGTCGCCGGCATCGACACCTTCGACGGCGAGCTCGACGAGGCGCTGCCCGGCCAGGCGGTCACGGTCCGGCTGGCCGACGAGGTCGACGTGAGCCGCGGGGACCTGCTCGCCGCTGCCGACGACGCCCCGACGCCGGTCAGCACCTTCGCGGCGACCGTCTGCTGGATGACCGACGCCCCGCTGGTGCCCGGACGGCGGCTGCTGGTCAAGCACACGACCCGCACGGTCAAGGCGATCGTCACGGAGGTGCAGGACCGGCTCGACGTGACGACGCTGGCGCACGAGCCGGTGCCGTCGCTGCAGCTCAACGACATCGGCCGGGTGACCGTCCGGTCGGCCTCCCCGCTGGTCCTGGACCCGTACGTCGTCGACCGCCGCACCGGTGCGTTCATCCTCATCGACGAGGCGTCCGGTGCGACCGTCGGCGCGGGCATGGTCGCCGGGTAGCAGCCGCCGGCGTGGCCTGCGGTCAGCAGGCCACGAGCAGGTGGAAGGACGTGTCGACAGGAGTCGCGTTGGCGGCGAAGCTGTAGACGAGGACCGCCCCCGCGTCCGCCGCTCCCAGCCCCCCGGGGAACACGGACTGCAAGGTCTTGGCGTCCGCGGAGCCGCTGGAGATGTGTCCGTTGAAGCCGGGGGACACCGTCGCCGAGCAGTTCGACACGTCCCGGCCGAACACGATGCGGTACTGGCCGGTGACGAGGCGGTTGGCCGAGACGGCGTCGCCCGAGTAGGCCGCCCCGACGTCGTTCACCGACGCACGCAGCACCACGTCACCGGCAGCAGCGGGCCCGGCGGGACCGGCCGGGCCCACGGTCCCCGCCGGTCCGGCCGGTCCCTGCGCACCCAGCCCTCCGGTCGTCCCCGCCGGGCCGACTGCTCCGGTCGTCCCCGCCGGTCCGACTGCTCCGGTCGGGCCCTGCGGTCCGAGTGCGCCGGTGGTCCCAGCGGGGCCGACTGGTCCCGCCGGTCCGGCCGGGCCCTGCGGTCCGAGAGCCCCCGCTGCACCCGCCTGGGCCCAGGTCAGACGCGTCTCGCCGGACTTGCAGGCCTGACTGTCGTCGCTGACGCGCAGGCTGCCGCCGGAGCGGGCGTAACAGGTGGTGATCGTGCCGTTGCTCGCCGGGATCTGCGCCACGGCGACGGTGATGCCGGCGCCCACCAGCACCCCCGTCGCTGCGCCGACGACCAGGACGTTGCGTGTGAGGCCCATGAGGGTCCCCTCCAGGTGCGGCCGAGGCCGGCCGCTCCCCCCGGGGCGGCCCTGGGGACGCTCCTCGACCTGCCCCTCCTGTCAACCGGCACGAGACGGAGGACCTGCGCCCGGCGTCCTGCTCGTCCTGGACCCCGCGGGCGCCGCACCGGTGCCTCCGTCCTGATCGACGGGGCGCCCGGTGCGGGCCGGCCGGTCAGCTCACCTCGCGGAGGGTCCCCGTCCGCACGTCGTAGACGAACCCGCGCACGGCGTCCTGGTGCGGGATCGACGGCTCGGCCCGGATGCGCGCGATGCTCTGCCGCACGTCCTCGTCGAGGTCCGTGAACGCCTCCGCGGTCCACGTCGGCTCGACGCCGGTGTCGGCCTGGATCTGCGCCTTGAAGGCGTCGTCGGTGAACGTGAGCATCCCGCAGTCCGTGTGGTGGACCAGCACGATCTCGGTCGTCCCCAGGAGGCGCTGGCTGATCGCCAGCGAGCGCAGCGCGTCCTGCGTCACGACGCCGCCCGCGTTGCGGATGACGTGGGCGTCGCCCTCGGACAGGCCGAGCACGCCGGCGGGGTCCAGCCGGGCGTCCATGCAGGCCAGCACCGCGACGCCCTTCCCGGGCGGGAGGGGGAGGTCCCCCTTGTCGAAGCTGGCGGCGTAGCGCTCGGCGTTCGCGAGCAGCTCGTCGGTGACGCTCATCTGGTGCTCCTGGGTCGACGTGCGGGCCGGCCGGGGACTCCCGGCCGGAGCTCTCAGCTGACGCCGGCCAGCGCGGGCACCTGCTGCGGGACGACGGCGCCCGGCAGCAGGCCCTGGCGGGCGAGGATCGGGCGGACGCCCTCGCCGAACCAGTACGCCTCCTCCAGGTGCGGGTGCCCGGACAGGATCACGTGCTCGACGCCGAGCGCCGCGTACTGGCCGAGCAGGTCGGCGACCTCGGCGTGGCTGCCGACCAGGGCCGTGCCGGCGCCGGGGCGCACCAGGCCGTAGCCGGCCCACAGGCCCGGGTGCACCTCGAGCCGGTCGTTCGCGGCCGCGGTCTGCGCGGCCTGGCGGCGCTGCCCCTCGGAGTCGGCCCTGGCGAGCTTCTCCTTGGCGAGGGCGACCTTGGCGGGGTCCATCCGGGCCCGGAGCTGGTCGGCGACCGCCCACGCCTCCTCGGTCGTGTCGCGGCTGATGACGTGCACCCGGATGCCGTAGCTCAGCTCGCGCCCTACTGCGGCGGCGCGGGCGCGGACGTCGTCGAGCAGGGCGCCCGTGGTCGCCGGCGGCTCGGTCCAGGTCAGGTAGGTGTCGGCGTGGCGGGCGGCGACGTCGCGGCCGGCTGGGCTCGCGCCCCCGAAGAAGACGCCGGGCACGGGGGACGGCGGCCGGGCCACCGTCGCGCCGGCGGTCCGGTAGTGCCGGCCCTCGAAGTCGAAGGGGGTGCCGGACCACGCGCCGCGCAGGACCTGCAGGAACTCCGCGGTCCGGTCGTAGCGCTCGTCGTGGTCGAGCCAGTCGCCGAAGCGGCGCTGCTCCTCCTGGTCACCGCCGGTGACGACGTTGAGCAGCAGCCGCCCCCCGGACAGCTCCTGGTAGGCCGCCGCCTGCTGGGCGGCGAGCGTCGGGCTGATCGACCCGGGCCGGAAGGCCACGAGGAACTTCAGGGTCCGGGTGTCGCGCAGCAGGGCGGCCGTGGTGATCCAGGCGTCGTTGCAGTGCGTCCCGGTGGGGGTGAGCACGGCCTCGAAGCCGAGGCTCTCGGCCGCCCGGGCGACCTGCGCGAGGTAGTCGAGGCTCGGTGGCCGGACGGCGGCGGCGGCGTCGTTCGCCACGCCCGCGACCTCGCGCCCGTCGCCGGAGGTGGGCAGGAACCAGTGCAGGTGCAGGGACATCAGGAGGTCTCCAGGGAGGCGGTGTGGACGCCGAGGGCGGCGAGGACCTGCTCGCGCAGCAGGACGAGAGCGGGGTCGGTGCGGACGCGCGGACGGGGGGAGGGGACGACGAGCTCGCGGGCCAGGTGGCCCTCGTCGAGGACCAGGACGCGGTCGGCGAGCAGGACCGCCTCCTCGACGTCGTGCGTGACGAGCAGGACGGCGAAGCCGTGGACCTGCTGCAGGCGGGCCAGCAGCTCGTGGGCCGACAGCCGGGTGAGGGCGTCGAGCGCGCCGAACGGCTCGTCGAGCAGCAGCAGGTCGGGCTCGCGCACCAGGGCCCGGGCCAGCGAGACCCGCTGGGCCTCGCCGCCGGACAGGGTCAGGGGCCACGCGTCGAGCCGGTGGTCCAGGCCGACCTCGGACAGGGCGGCCCGGGCCCGGCCGCGCGGGTCCGGACCGGTGAGGCCCAGCGCGACGTTCGCCAGCACGCGCTTCCACGGCAGCAGGCGGGGTTCCTGGAAGGCGACGGCCCGGGTGCCGGAGACGACGGCCGTCCCCTCGTGCCCGTCGTCGAGCCCGGCGAGGGCGCGCAGCAGGGTGGACTTGCCCGAGCCGCTGCGGCCGACGAGGGCGACGACCTCGCCGCGGTGCAGCTCGAGGTGGACGCCGTCGAGGACGACGTCGTCGCCGAAGGACCGCGACAGGCCGCGGACCTGGACCAGGGGGCCGCTCACGGCTGGTAGGCCCGGCGCCAGGCCAGCGTGCGGCGCTCGAGGGTCCGGACGAGCCCGTCGGTGAGCAGCCCGAGCAGGGCGTACGTGAC
>JAOPWW010000215.1 GCA_025965495.1 Frankiales bacterium | reverse complement strand
TGGACGGCCCCGGCATCAAGGCCCGGGGCGTCTCCTTCGCCGGCACCAACCTGGTCGTCGAGCTCGGGCACGGCGTCGACTACGCCTGGTCGGCCACGAGCGCCAGCGGCGACCTCGTCGACACCGTCGCGGAGCGGCTGTGCAACACCGACGGCAGCGCCGCCACCGTCACCAGCACGGGCTACCTCGTCGACGGCGCCTGCACGCCGATGGAGCAGTACACCCACCACGAGGACGCCAACCCGAGCGCCGCCGGCGGGACGACCCCCGTGCAGCTGGACCTGCTCGTCCTCAAGACCCGCCACGGCATCGTGCAGACCCGCACCACGGTGGCGGGCAAGCCGGTCGCGATCGTGAGCGAGCGCAGCACCTACGGGCACGAGGTCGACTCGGTCATCGGCTTCGCCCGGCTGCAGGACCCCGGCTACGTGCACGACCCGACGAGCTTCGAGCACGCCGTCAGCGCCATCGACTACACGTTCAACTGGTTCTACACCGACAGCGCGCACATCGGGTACTACTCGTCGGGCCTGCTGCCGCAGCGGGCCGCGGGCTACGAGCCCGACTTCCCGCGCTGGGGGGACCGCCGCTACGACTCGGTCGGGAACGTGCCGTTCGAGGGCCACGCCCGGGCGGTCGACCCGCCCAAGGGCTACCTCGTCTCGTGGAACAACAAGCCCGCGCCCGGCTTCTCCGCGGCCGACAACTCCTACAGCTACGGGCCGGTCTACCGCTCGCTCGCGCTCGAGGACCGCATCACCTACCGGCTCGCCCGCGGGAAGGTGACGACGGTCAGCCTGGTCGACGCGATGATGGACGGCGGCACGGTCGACGTCCGCGGCAAGTACGACCTGCCGCTCGCGCTCGACGTCGTCGGGACGCCCACGGATCCCCAGGACAGGGCGGCCGTGGCGGTGCTGCGGCAGTGGGTGAAGGACGGCGCGCACCGGGTCGACCGCCAGCGGGCCGGCCACTACGACCACCAGGCTGCGGTCGCGCTGATGGACACGTGGTGGGAGCCGCAGGCCGCGGGCATCGCCGGGGCCACGTTCTCGCTGCCCAAGGACGTCCTGCGCGGCGCCCTGGGGCAGCTCACAGACCAGCTGCCGCAGAAGCTCGACGACCACCCCCGGATCGGGCTCGGCTCGGCCTTCAACGGGGTCGCCTGGTACGGGTACGTGAACAAGGACCTGCGCCAGGTGCTCGGCCGTCCGGTCAAGGGGGCGTACTCCCGCACCTACTGCGGCGGCGGGAAGCTCGCCACCTGCCGCGCCCAGCTGCGAGCGTCGCTGCACGCCGCGGTCCAGGCGGCGCTCAAGGCGCAGGGCGTGAGCTCCCCGACTGCCCTCACCTACGACAAGAAGCTCGACGACATCCGCTCGACGACGGCCGGCCTCGTGGGGGTGCGGGAGATCGACTGGCAGAACCGGCCGACCTACCAGCAGGTCGTGCACTGGACGTCGCACCGGTAGGACGGGCGGCCGCGACCGGTCAGGGACCGGTCGCGGCCCCCGGCAGAACCGCTCGGCCCGCGACGGTGCGCGCCGTCCACCGACACCCCGCAGCACGGACCGAGGCAGCAGGGGTGGCGGGCGGTCGGAGGGGGTCGTCGTTGGCGTCGTTGGCGTCGTTGGCGTCGTCGGCGCTGTCGGCCGCGAGCAGCACGCGGCGGGTGGGCAGGGCCGCGAGCAGGCCGAGCCGTCCGGTCAGCGGATGCTGACGGCGGCGTCCTGGGGACGGCAGACGCGGCAGGGGGTGAGGTCGCGGGCGAGCGCCTCGGCGCCGGTCACGTAGCCGACCTCCTCGCGGCCGTCGACGAGCCTGCAGCCGGGGCGGTGGTAGGAGGCGGTCCCGGCAGCGAACAGCCCGTCCACGCCGGCGGGGACCGCCGAGCCGGCGGACGTCCCCTGCTCGCCCAGTTCGACGAGCCGCACCAGCAGGGCCTCCATGCGCTGCCGGTCCTCGCGGGCGCCCTGCGTGATCATCAGGGCGGCGCCGAGGACGACCAGCGAGATGCCGACGAAGCCGCCCGACACGACGTAGGGCAGCTGCGCCCGGACGTCGAGGTTGCCGGCCGCGCCGTTGTAGCCGAGCAGGATCGCGAGCAGGCCGAGGGCGACCAGCCCGAGCGACAGGCGCCCCCCGAGACGGCCGAAGGACGGGGCGGACGGCGTGGGCGCGTTCATGCGGGGCTCCGGGGCTGGTGCGAGCGGGTCGGGGTCCTTCTTCGACACCGCCGCCCGGACTCCTGCCTAGCCCTTGCGCCCGCGCCTCGCCCGCAGGTAGTCGCCGACGACGTACTCGCCGAGCCGGTCGGGGTCGGGGCTGAACACCCGGCCGCCGTTGCGCGCGGCGATGCTGTGCACGAAGTCGACCAGGGCGGGCGTGTCGTCGAGCAGGAAGACGTTGATGGTCGCGCCGCGCCGGGTGATCCGCTCGACCTCGGCCATCGTCAGCTCGAGCGTCTCGGGCAGCGGCGGCCAGCAGAAGTCGGCGTAGCCGTCGCGGGTCAGGTGCGCGGTCGGCTCGCCGTCGGTGACGACCAGGACCACCGGCTCGCTGTCGGGGTGCTTGGCCAGGAACCGGCCCGCGAGCATCAGGGCGTGCTGCAGGTTCGTCCCCTGCACCCGCTGGGCGTCGAGGCCGGCGAGCTGCTCGGGCCGCAGGACCTGGGCGTAGTCGCTGAAGCCGATGACCTCGATGGCGTCCTGCGGGAACTGCGTCGTCACCAGCGAGTGCAG
>JAOPWW010000291.1 GCA_025965495.1 Frankiales bacterium | reverse complement strand
CGGACAGCAGCGTCAGCGGCGTGCGGAGCTCGTGGGAGGCGTCCTGGGTGAACCGGCGCTCCCGGGCCAGGCCCTGCTCGAGCGCGTCGAGGACGTCGTTGAGGGTGTGGCCCAGGCGCGTGACCTCGTCGTCGCGCGACGCCGGGACCTCCAGCCGGACGCCGGTCGCGCCGCCCGCGATGGTGGCAGCCTGCGCGCGGTAGCGCTCGACCGGCGCGAGGGCAGCGCGGGCGAGCCGGTTCCCGACCACGGCCGTGACGACGAGCGCGGCGAGGCCGGCGGCGGCGAGCTGGGCGACGAGCTCGCGCAGCGCCTCGTCGCGCTGGTCGCGTCGCTCGGCGACCACCAGGACCGTGCCGGGCGGCCGGCCGGCCAGGGGCTCCGCGAGGACCCGGAGCGGCCGGCGGCTCACCGGCAGCAGCTCGCCGATGTTGACGACGACCGGCCCCCGCCGGGCCTCGGCGACCCAGGTCGCCGTCAGCAGCGGCGAGGGCCCGACGTCGGCGCCCGAGGCGAGGACCTCGCCGGTCGGGCCCACCACCTGGTAGCGCCGCGCGGCGGGCGTCCTGGTCGCGTCCTCCGTCCCGAGGCGACCGCCGGCGCCGAGGACCGGAGCGACCGCGGCGGCGTCGGCCCGCAGGTCGCTGTCCAGGCGCCGGTCGAGCGCGTACTCGACCCGCCAGTAGACGAACGCCCCCGCCAGCGTCAGCACGACCGTGATGGCGACGACGAACCCGGCGACGAGGCGAGCCCGGAGGGGGAGCGCGGACACCGCCCGGCGCACGCGAGCCGGCGGCTGGAGGACGGTCATCCGCCGGCCGGGTCCAGGCGGTACCCGGCGCCGCGGACGGTCTGGATGCTGTCGCGTCGGAACGGGCGGTCGACCTTGCCGCGCAGGCTCGCGACGTGCACGTCGATCGTGTTGGACCTGAGGTCCGTGTCGCCGTCCCAGACCTCGTCGAGGATGGTGAAGCGGCTGACGACCCGGCCGGCCCGGCTCACGAGCAGCGCGAGGATGTCGAACTCGCGGGCGGACAGCGACAGCGGCTGCCCCGCCCTGCTCGCGGTCCGGCTGTCGGGGTCGACCAGCAGGTCCCCGGCGCGCATCGCGACCAGGCCGTGGCCGCTGCCCCGGCGGTGCAGGGCGCGCAGCCGCGCGAGCAGCTCGTCGACGTCGAAGGGCTTGGCCAGGTAGTCGTCGGCGCCGGCGTCGAGCCCGTCGACCCGGTCCCGGACGTCGCCGCGCGCCGTGAGCAGCAGGGCAGGGGTGCTGTGGCCGTCGGCCCGCAGCGCCGCCAGGACCTGCGGACCGCTGAGCCCGGGCAGCATCCAGTCGAGCAGCAGGACGTCGAAGCCACCGCGGCGCGCCGCCTCCAGTGCGGACGGGCCGTCGTGGTGCACCGTCGTCTCGGAGCCGGCCTCGCGCAGGAGCTGCTCCAGCAGAGCGGCCATCCGCAGGTCGTCCTCCGCCACCAGCACCCTCACGCCGGCGAGTCTGCCCCTCGACCGTGAAGGTCGGGTGAAGGTGCAGGAGCCGCCTTCATCGCACCTTCACCCTGCGTCTCTACGGTCTCCTCCATGCCGTCTGAGGGACCGTCCGTGGTCGAGCACGCACGGAGACGCCAGAGGCTCCTGCCGCTGCGGCGGACCGCGCGCGACGACCGCCAGGGGGCTGAGGCGTGAGCCACGTCCTGGACGGCATCCTGCGGCTCCCGCCGCTGCTCGCGCTCGCGCTGGTGTTCCTGCTGCCGGCGCTCGAGGCGTCCGCGTTCGTCGGTGTCGTCGTGCCCGGCGAGATCGGGGTGATCCTCGGCGGTGTCCTGGCGAACCAGGGCAAGCTGCCGCTCTGGGCGGTGCTCGTCGCGGGTGTGGTCGGGGCCGTGCTCGGCGACTCGGTCGGCTACGCCGTCGGGGACCGCTACGGGGAGGCCCTGCTGCTCCGGCTCCCGGGGTGGCTGGTCAAGCCCGACCACCTGCGCCGGACCGAGCAGACGATCGAGCGCCTCGGCGGCAAAGCCGTGTTCGTCGGCCGCTTCACCGCCGCCCTGCGGGCGCTCGTCCCCGGCATCGCCGGGATGAGCGGGATGACCTACCGGACCTTCCTGCCCTGGAACGTGCTCGGCGGCGCGACCTGGGCCAGCGGCTTCGTCGTGCTCGGCTACCTCGCCGGCAGCCAGTACCAGCGGCTGGAGCACTACGCGAACGAGGTCGGCCTGGGCCTGCTGCTCGTGGTCGGCGCCGTCCTGGTCGTCAGGAGCCGGCGCCGCACGGTCGCCGAACGAGCCGCGAGCGGCTGACGCTCGCCGCCGCCGCCGCACCGCCGCCGGTCGAGCACTTCCGGAGAAGCCCGCCGACCGGGGCGCGCCCTACCGTCCTGCCCATGTTGACCTCGATCTCCTGCTCTCACCTGTTCGTCCTCGACCAGGACGCCGCCCTCGAGTTCTACGTCGGGGTCCTCGGCCTGCAGGTGCACACCGACGCCGACCTGGGCTTCATGCGCTGGCTCACCGTCTGCGTCCCGGGCGAGCCGGGCCGGCAGATCCTGCTCGAGAAGCCCGGTCCGCCCGCCATGGACGACGCCACGGCCGAGCGCGCCCGGGAGCTGCTGACCAAGGGCGCCGCCGGCGGCTGGCTCATGTTCACGACCCCCGACGCACGCGCCACCTACGCGGACCTCCAGGCCAAGGGCGTCGAGTTCACCTCGGAGCCGATCGAGCAGCCGTACGGCATCGACTTCGGGCTCCGCGACCCCTTCGGCAACCACCTGCGCATCGGCCAGCTCACCGCCCAGAGCCAGCAGCCGAGCGGGCCGTCCGTCCAGAGCCTCGGACAGCAGGCGTGAGCGCCGCCGTGATCGCTCCCGCCGGCGTCGTCGCGACCACAGGCGCCCGCACGCGGACGGCGTGGGGCGTGACCGCCCTCGTCGCCCTGTTCCTCGCCTTCGACGGCGTGACCCACGTGCTGCAGGTCCAGGCCGTCACGGACTCCTTCCGCGACCTCGGCTACCCGGACGGCAGCGCCCTCGGGATCGGGGTCGTGGAGCTCGTCTGCCTCGGCCTGTACCTGCTCCCGCGCACGGCGCCGCTGGGGGCCGTGCTGCTGACGGGGTACCTCGGGGGTGCGGTCGCCGCGCAGCTGCGCGTGGAGGCGCCCCTGCTGTCGACGGCGCTGTTCCCCGTGTACACGGGTGTGCTGGTGTGGGGCGGGCTCGCGCTGCGAGACCGCCGCGTGCTGCAGCTGGTGCGTCGCGGCCCCGTCCAGGGCGCATGATCGGGCCATGACACAGCGCTTCGAGTACCGCGTCGTCCAGGTCCGCGAGGGGATGATGGGCGGCGGCAGCATCAGCGACGCCAAGCTCGAGAAGGTCCTCAACGAGCACGCCGGCGACGGCTGGCAGCTCCGGGCGATCACGGCCGCCGACGTCAAGGGACGGCTGGGACCCGGCGAGGTCGAGGGGCTGCTCGTGACCTTCGAGCGGCCGGTCTAGGCGCGCCACTCCCGCGCGAGGACGGCGTAGTCGGCCTCGCTCGACAGCTCGCCCTTGAACACCGCGTTCTCGACGAGCAGCGCCTCCTGCCGGAACCCGAGCCGGGTCAGCAGCGCGCGGGAGCGGGTGTTGCGGGCGTCCACGCGGGCGACCACGCGCCGCGCGCCGAGCCCGTCCACGCACAGGTCGACCAGCGCACGGACCGCTTCGGTCGCGTACCCCCTGCCCTGGTGGGCGCGGGAGAACAGGTAGCCGACCTCGACCGTCCCGTCCGCAGCAGAGCGCAGGGCGACGAGCAGGTCGCCGACCAGCGTCCCGTCGGCGGCCAGGTCGACGGCCAGCTCGAGCAGGTCGCCGTCGGCGCGCAGACCGTCGCTGGCGACCTTGCGCTGCAGCACCTGTTCCACGGCCTCGCGGTCCCGGACCCCGTACGGGACGTAGCGCACCGACTCGGGGTCGCTGTGCATCGGCAGGAGGCCGTCGACGTCGTCGGGCCGGAAGGCGCGCAGCACGAGCCGGTCGGTCGTCACGGGCAGCACGGGCACGCAGGGCAGGTCCACAGGCGCATCCTGCCCCGCGCCTGCTGTGGGACGGTGCGCCCCGGAGGTGGTCGCCGTGCGGCGTCGTGCTGGTCTGGTCCTGCTGCTCGCTCTCGTCGCGGGCTGCTCCGACGACGGCGGGAGCCCGGTGGCGGCCGGGTCCCGGACGGCCACCCCGACCACCCCGACCATGGCGCCCGCCGCGTCGGCGTCGGTCCCACCCCCCGCCACAGCCGGCGGCGAGCCCGACCCGTCCGGCAGCAGCGCCTCGGCGCAGGGCACCCGCACCGTCTCCTTCCACGGCGCGCGGGTCACGTTCCCGGAGGGCTGGCACTACCGCGACAGCGGTCCCTCGGCGTGCCTCGACGCCGCCCGCAAGGACGCCTGCTCCGTGGTCCTGTACGACCAGCCGGCGAGCCGCCGGGCCGGCGAGGAGACCGAGGACCTCGACCCCGAGGGCGCCTTCGGCTGGTACGTCGGGACCGACGTCCCCGCCTGCGCCGACGTCGACCCCGCCCACCACGGTGCGCCCGGCGCGGCGCTGGGAGACGCGCCCCTGCTGTCCAGCCGCATCTCCCGGCGCGGCTTCTCGCCCGTCGGCAGCAAGAAGGCGGTCTACCGCGAGTTCGCCCTCAGCTGCCAGGGCACGGCGCTGGGCACCGCCCGCCTGTGGCTGCTCCCGACCACCCGCTTCGCCGTCGTCGCGCTCGACACCTACGGCACGACCCCGACCGCCGCGGTGCTGCGGACGGTCGCGGCCCTCGACACCAGCGGGTACCGCGCCTGACCCTCGGGACGGTCAGGCGGTCCGGAGCACCAGCAGGAACTGTCCGCCGCCGGCCTCGACCTCGGTCCGCAGCGCCAGGTCCGGGGCGAACCGGGACAGCCGGTCCAGCAGCCAGGCGGCCGCCTGGTCGGCGTCGGCCCGGCTCGGACAGCGCGCGACCACCTCGCGCCCGCCCTTGCGCGACAGGCGCTCGACGGTCGCGACGAGAGGGGCGGGGTCGACCACGAACAGGTCCGGCGACCAGGCGACGACCGGCTTGACCGCGCCCTTCCTGGTGTTGCAGGCGCGGTGCGCCAGCCGCTCGACCCCCGTCGGGCCCTTCTTGCCCTTGACCACGGCGCCGCCGTCGACGCTCGGCCCGAGGTCGCTGTTCACGCTGGCGTCGGGGTCCACCGGCTGGTCGCACAGCCAGCAGCGCCAGCCGTCGCGCTCGCCGACCTCGGTCAGGGTCGCCACGGTCAGCCGACCCTGCGGACGAGGTCGCGCGGGGGGACGGCCTGCACGGCGGCAACGGCGTCAGGGTCGAACATCCGGTAGCGCTCGGCGAACCGTTCGACCACCTCGATGACGACCGTGTCGGCCTGCTCCACCTGCCGGACCACCGGCGCGATGTCGGAGCCGCTCTCGCCCGGGTAGAGGAACTCGGTCTGTGCGAACAGGGGGGCCAGCTGCTCGAGCGCGGTCGAGTCGAAGCTGTCGCCGATGAGCAGGGTGCGGCCCGGGACCACGCGCGCACCGGGAGCGGCGAGCGCCACGGTGCGGCGCGCCGGGTGCTCCGTGCCGACGTCGGTGTACGGCAGCTCCTGCACGGTCACGCCGGGGTTGACCAGCTGCAGGCCCCGCACGGTCTCGTGCGACGGCTGCTGCAGCACCTGCGCGAGGTCGCCGTCGCGCGTGTACGTGACGGGGCGGGTCGTCAGGCCCTTCGCGAGCTGGGGGTCGAGCCGCCGGGCCAGCTGCCGGGCGTACACCGCCCCGCCGGTGGGAGTCCAGTGCGTGTCCTTGCGCCAGTAGGTCTGGACCTGCCGGTCGGCCGTCGCGAGGGCGGGCCGCAGGTCCAGGAAGCCGGAGCGCGCCGTCGTGGTCAGGGCGCGCCAGACGGCGGCGCGGGCAGCGTCGCCGCAGTCCCTCGCGGGGGCCGCGGCAGGGACGTGCCGCGCGACCGTCGTCGACTTGTTCGGCCCCAGCACGACGACGACCTGACGGCCGCTGGTCCGCAGCGCCTCCGTGAGGTCGCGGGCCGCCGCCCCGACCCGGGCTGCCTGGCCGCGGTCCTGGCACGCCACGGTCCAGTCCTGCGCGATGTAGAGGTAGCCGTCCGCGCCGACGGCGACCCGGGCCCGGTCGCGGGCGCTCGGTGCGGCGGACGTGGGGCCGGCGGACACGACGGCACCCGCCGCGAGCAGGCCGACGACGCCGACCAGCACGGCCCGTGCGCCCAACGCGTCCTCCTCGTCACCCCGGCGGGGAGTCCCGCGGCCGGACCAGCCTGCCACGCGCCGGGTCCTCAGTCGCCCGTCAGCACGTAGGCCACGCTGCGCACGACGACGATCGTCACACCGACCACGACGGGCACCGCCCAGCTCATCCGGCGGCGCGGCAGGAAGCGGCGCGCGAGCAGGGCGAGGACTGCGAGCAGGACCAGCAGCCGGAGGAGCACCGGCCGACTCTAGGAGCGGACCGGCCGCTCAGGCGTGGACGACGTCGCGCCGGGCCGGGACGGCGTCGGCCCGTCGCCGGTCGGCGTGTCCCTGGCACAGGCGCACCGGGACCTCGCGGCCGCCGAGGCGCAGCACGACGGCGGTCACGGCGCGGTGCTCGCACCGCGCAGCCGCGCACGGGTCGACGGGAGCGGTGGAGGGCTCGCTCACCTCGGGCAGGTCGTGGGGAGGCACGCCGAGCAGGTACCCGTGTGGTCGAGCACCGATGCACGGGCACACCGCCTTTCGCACACCCCCGACCCGGCTGGATAGGCTGGGACGTCCGACGAGCGGAGGAGGCCCGTGGCCAGCACGGCGCAGACCCGCGCGGTCGACGAGTCGACGCCGTCCAACCGCATCTGGACCGTCCCCAACGTCCTGTCGGCGCTGCGCTGCCTCGGTGTGCCGGTGTTCCTCTACTGGGTCCTCGTCACGGAGCAGGACGGCCGGGCGATCCTGCTGCTGATGGCCGCCGGGGTCAGCGACTACCTCGACGGCAAGATCGCCCGCACGTACGGCCAGTTCTCCCGGCTCGGGCAGCTGCTCGACCCCCTGGCGGACCGCCTCTACATCCTGGCCACGCTGCTCGCCCTGGTCGCCCGCGACGGCCTGCCGCTGTGGTGGGCGCTGGCGCTGATCGGGCGTGACGTCTTCCTCGGGCTGTTCTTCTTCCCGCTGCGCCGCCGGGGGTACGGCCCGCCGCCGGTCCACTTCCTCGGCAAGGCCGCGACCTTCAACCTGCTCTACGCGTTCCCGATGCTCCTGGCCGCCCTGCCGGACCGCGACGACCTCCTGTCGACGGTCTTCCGACCCCTCGGCTGGGCCTTCGCCACCTGGGGCAGCACCCTCTACTGGTACGCGGGGCTCCTGTACGTCGTGCAGGTCGTCGGGCTGCTGCGCGACCGGCCCGTGCAGCAGTGGTCGCTGCGGGACGTCGTGCGGCGCGGCGCGCCGCGTGGACAGTCGCCCGGAGGAGCGGCCGCACGATGAGGGCGGTCGTCATGGCGGGCGGTGAGGGCACCCGCCTGCGGCCCATGACGGCGAACCAGCCCAAGCCGCTGCTGCCGGTGGTGAACCGGCCGATCATGGAGCACGTCCTGCGGCTGCTGAAGCGGCACGGCTTCGACGAGACCGTCGTGACGGTCCAGTTCCTCGCCAGCCTCGTGCGGACCTACTTCGGCGACGGCGACGAGCTCGGGATGCACCTGTCGTACGCGACGGAGGAGACCCCGCTCGGGACGGCGGGCTCGGTGAAGAACGACGAGAGCGCCCTGCGCGACGACAGCTTCGTCGTCATCAGCGGCGACGCCCTGACCGACATCGACCTGACGGCGCTCGTGGCGGCGCACCGGGAGCGCCAGGCGCTCGTCACCGTGTGCCTCACCCGGGTGGTCGACCCGCTCGTGTTCGGCATCGTCATCACCGACGAGGAGCAGCGCATCGAGCGCTTCCTCGAGAAGCCGACCTGGGGCCAGGTCTTCAGCGACACCGTCAACACCGGCATCTACGTCATGGAGCCGGAGGTGTTCCG
>JAOPWW010000270.1 GCA_025965495.1 Frankiales bacterium | reverse complement strand
ACCTCGGGTGCCGCGGCGCCGCCGCCGCCGCTGACCGGCGGCGCGCCCCCGGTGTCGGTGCGGGGCAGGACCGCCGGGACGTCGGTCGCGGCCGGGGCGTCGCCGACCGCCTCGTCGGCCCCGGAGCCCGAGCCGCGGACGGCGGCGATCGAGGCGGACGCGCGGCCGAAGGTGAGGGAGTACTGGTCGCCGCCCGAGGTGTAGACGAGCACGAGGGCGCCGGCCTGGTAGGTCACGCCCCCGCCGCTGGTGACGGTCCGGGGCTGGGTCACGGTCGCCTCGAGCCCGAGGGCCTTGATCGCGTCGTCCACCGTCTGGGCGGGCAGCGGGTTCGGCACGGTCTGGCCCTGGACGTGGATCCCGTGACCGTCGACGGTGACCGGGACGCCCGCGACCTCCATGCCGCTGACGGTGGTGCCGCCGGTGCCGACGCCCTTCACGCCGTCGCTCGTGGCCGACGCCGTGCTGGTGACGCTGCCGAGGGTGATCACGCCGCCGGCGAGCGAGACGTCCTGGGCCGTGGTGCGCGACGTCGCGACCGCCTTGCCGGCGCCCTGCAGGGCGACCTTGCTGGCGGAGGTCATCGCGCCGACGCTGCCGACGGGCAGGCCGGTCTGGTCGAAGCTGGCGTCGGCGGTCACCTGGTCGGGCTTCGCGGTCGCCGCCATGACCGTGCCCGGGACGGCGTTGTTCGCGGCCTTCTCGGTCCCGCCGGTGCGGGCCTCGGCCCGGACGGGACTGTTGAGCATGACGGTCTCGGGCGGGAGCTGCGGCGAGAGCACCAGCAGCGTGCTGCCGCCGTTGCCGATGACCGGGCCGGGCCAGGCCAGCGACGCGAGGCCGGCGCCGACCGCACCGGTGCGCAGCGAGCTGGTGACCTCCGGGACGGTGAACGCGACGTCGCGGTACAGGCCGTCCAGGCCGATCCCGGGGGCGTTCGCCAGCAGCTGGTAGCTGTCGAAGGCGGACCCGGGCTCGTCCTCGGCGCCGGCGGCGACGGGCAGGAGCAGCAGGCCGCCCGCGACGGCGGCGGCGAGCAGGCGGGGACGTCTCACGTGGTGCCTCCGAGGTAGACGTCGTCGACGAAGGCCGCGACGTCCGCGGGCTGGCCGACGCGCACGATCCGGCCGCCGACCATGAGGGCGGCGTAGTCGGCGACGGCGAGTGCGGTGCGGGCGAACTGCTCGACGAGCAGGACGCTGATGCCGTCCGCGGCCAGCGCCGCCACGAGCTCGTACAGCTCGGCCACGATGAGCGGGGCGAGCCCCATCGAGATCTCGTCGAGCAGCAGCAGCCCCGGGGAGGTGACCAGGGCGCGGGCCATGGCGAGCATCTGCTGCTCGCCGCCCGACATCGTCCCGGCGACCTGCGTGCGCCGCTGGCCGAGCTTCGGGAAGCGGTCGTAGGTCATCGCCGTCACCTCGGCGACGGACACGTCCGCGGCGTAGGTGACGAGCTTGAGGTTCTCCGCGACGGTGAGGTTCGGGAAGATCCCCCGTCCCTCGGGGATGCGGCAGACCCCGGCGCGGGTCAGCGCCGCCGGGCTGGCGCCGTTCACGTGCCGGCCCCCGACGTGCAGGCAGCCCGACGTCGGGCGGACCTTGCCCGAGGCGACGGCCAGGGTCGTGGTCTTGCCGGCGCCGTTGGGTCCGAGCAGCGCCATGAGCGAGCCGGCGGGGACGACGAGGTCGAGGCCGTGCAGCACCTCGATCCGGCCGTAGCCCGCCCTGATCCCGCGCAGCTCGAGCGCGGGCGCGACCCCGACGGGCGCCTCGACGGCGGCGGGCAGCAGGTCAGCGGACACCGGCCATCTCCTTCCGAACGACGGGCTGGGCGGGGACGACGGGGGTCGCGGCCGGGGGCGGCGGCGGGGCGGGCGTGCGACTCGGCAGCACCCGGCTGCGCAGGTCCGACAGGGCGCCGACGACCCCGCCGGACAGGCTGCCGACCGACAGGGCCGCGATCCCCGTGACGAGGAAGACCAGGCCGCCGAGCGAGGGCAGCTGCTGCTGCAGGACGGGCAGCACGGCGGTGAGGGTCCCGGCGAGCAGCGCGCCGGTGACGGTCTTGACGCCGCCGACCCGCAGCAGGAGCAGCAGCACGCAGCTCTGCAGGGTGACGAAGTCGAAGCCGCTGACCAGACCCGCGCCGAGGCCGCCGAACAGCGCCCCGCCGAGCCCGGCGGCACCGGCCGAGGCGGCGAACACGCAGAGCTTGACCCGGTCGATCCGCATGCCGAGCGTGGCGCAGGCGGCGGGCGAGTCGTTGAGGGCGGCGAGCATCCGGCCGTAGCGGCTGCGGCGGACCGCGAGCAGGCCGACCGCGCCGAGCGCGAACACCACGGCGGCCAGGACGAAGTACCCGGGCGCGGTGTCCAGCGGCAGGCCGAGCAGCGCGAGCCGGTCGACCTGCAGGCTCCCGGAGGGGCCGAGCCGCTGACCGAAGAAGCCGATGTCCATGACCTGGCCGAAGGCGAAGGTCGCCAGCGCCAGGTAGAGGCCCCGCAGCCGCAGCGTGGGCAGGGCGACCAGGGCGCCGACCGCGGCGGACAGCAGCACCGCGGCCGCGATGCCCAGCAGGCTGCCGCCGCCGACCTTGCCCATGGCGTACGCGCCGAGCCCGACGAACGTCAGGGTGCACAGCGAGACCTGGCCGCCGTAGCCGGTGAGCAGGACGAGCGACAGGACGACGAACGCGAGCACGAGGGCGCGCGCCCCGGTCTCGAGGGCGCTGGTGGGCAGGACCGCGGCGAGCACGGCCGCGGCGGCCACGAAGCCGCCGGCGCCCGAGAGGCTGCCGCGCAGCCCGGGGACGCGCGGGGCCCGGGCCTGCTGGGGCCGGCCGGACCGCAGCCGGTCGCTCGGCAGCAGCACCAGCACGACGAACAGCAGCATCATCGGGATGCCCTGCTGCAGCGTGCTGAGCAGGCCGGGGAACCGGGCGAGGCCCAGCGAGGGCCCGTAGCCGATCGAGTAGGAGATCGCGAGGCCGAGCCCCAGGCCGCCGGCGGCCGTCGCGGGCAGGCTCCGGAGCCGCCCGACCATCGCCGCGGCGTAGCCGTTCACGACCAGCAGCGTCAGGGTGAGGATGTTGAGCTGGACCAGCGGCGCGAGCAGGACCCCGGCGAGGGCCGCGAGCACCGACGACAGCGCCCACGCCGTCTGCTGCACCCGCACCGGCTCCAGGCCGTTCATGGCGAGCAGGTCGGGGTCGTCGACGACGCCCCGCATCGCCAGCCCCAGGCGGGTGCGGGAGAACAGCAGCCGCAGGCCGATGCCGACCGCGAGGGCGCTGGCGACGACGACGAGCTGGCTGTCCGAGAGCACCAGGATCCCCACCTGCACCGTCCCCTCCCCCCCGAAGCGCGGCAGGATCCGCGGCTCGTCGGGCGGCCAGACCGCGTTCGCGATGCCGATCAGGACCAGCAGCAGGCCCAGGGTGACGGCGAGGGTCTGGTCGGCCGGGGCGTTCTGGGTGCGCCGGAACAGGAAGCGCTCGACCAGGACGCCGAACAGCGGGGCGGCCACCAGCACGACCAGCGGCAGGGCCAGCCAGACCGGCAGCCCCCAGCCCTGCCAGAGCTGCCAGAAGCCGAAGGCCGCGACCATCCCCATGGCGCCCTGGGCGAAGTTGAAGACGCCGGCGGTCGTGTACGTGACCACCAGACCGGTCGCGGTCAGGGCGTAGATGCACCCGGTCACCAGTCCGACGACCGTGAGCGCGAGGAACGTGGACATCGAGCGCCTTCCGGGTGGGGCACGGCGCGGGCCGGGTCACGGGTCCGCTGTGGTCCTGCTCACACAACGAGGACGACCGTAGACGGGTACGGGCCCCGTGTCACCACAGGTACGTGCACGAGTGCCGGGAAGTTCGGTCAGTCCCCGTCGCGCCCGTGCCGGGCCGCGAAGCCGGCCACGAGCTGCTCGCGGGCCTGCGGCCACAGCCGCCGGATGCCCCGCTCGCTGGCCACGGCGCGCAGCAGCCACAGCCCTCGGATGGTGGCGATCGCCGTGACCATCAACGGCCGGAAGTCCTCGCGGGCGACGAGGGCCGGCGCGACGGTGGCGGCGGTCCGGGACAGCGTGCGGGCCACGGCGGAGTCGAACTCCGCCAGGTGCGCGCGCAGCTCCGGATCGGTCCGGGAGGCGACGAACAGCTCGAGCAGCGCCGTCGACGCCGGCCCGGCGTAGACCTCCCACAGCCGGTTCAGCAGCACCTCGTACTGCTCGACGTCGCCCGAGACGTCCCGCAGCGGCTGCGACACCATCTCCGCGACGAGCCGGTCGGTCAGGTGACCCAGGGCCTGCACCACCAGGTCGGCCTTGGTGGCGAAGTAGTGCGCCTGCGCCCCGCGGGTCACGCCCGCCCGGAGCACGACCTGGCTCGTGGTCAGCCGGGCGTAGCCGACCTCGACGAGCACCTCGAGGGTCGCCTCGAGCAGGGCCCCCCGCGTGGAGGCCCGGCGCTCGGCCTGGGTCCGCCGCTTGCGCGGCTCGGCGACCTCGGCGGTGGTCAGGCCCGGGCCCTCGCCGGGGTCGGTGGGGTCGGCCGGCGCACGGGTGGCGGTGAGGTCCACGGGGTCGCCTCTCATCTCGGCGACCCTAGGGCCGCGGGCAGCGTGCGGCGCGCACCGGCAGAGCGAACCACGAGCGCTGGTGCGAACTTACCTTCTTGACTGCAGGTATCTGATGGTGCACTGTCCGGGGCGACCGCCTGTGCGACGCGTCACTCCGTGTTTGGCCGCAGCACCGGGCGACCCCGACCCCCGATCCCAGGAGGAGCGCCGTGAGCGCACCCGAAGCCTTCGTCTACGAGGCGATCCGCACCCCGCGCGGCAAGGGCAAGCAGGGCGGTGCCCTCCACGGCACCAAGCCCGTGTCGCTCGTCGTCGGGCTCGTCGACGAGATGCGCACGCGCCTGCCCGGCCTGGACCCCTCGCGCATCGACGACATCGTCCTCGGCGTCGTCAGCGCCGTCGGCGACCAGGGCGGCGTCGTCGCCCGCAGCGCGGCCCAGGCGGCGGGCCTGCCCGACACCGTCGCGGGCGTCCAGCTCAACCGCTACTGCGCGTCCGGCCTCGAGGCCGTCAACCAGGCCGCGCAGAAGGTGCGCGGCGGCTGGGAGGACCTCGTGCTCGCCGGCGGCGTCGAGTCGATGTCCCGCGTGCCCATGGGCTCCGACGGCGCCGGCGGCCTGGACCCGATGCGCTCCTACGAGTCGTTCGCGGTGCCGCAGGGCATCGGCGCCGACCTCATCGCCACGCTCGAGGGCTTCTCCCGCGAGGACGTCGACACCTTCGCCGCGGAGTCGCAGGCCCGCGCCGCGAAGGCCTGGGCCAACGGCTACTTCGCCCGCTCGGTCGTGCCCGTGAGGGACCAGAACGGCGTCGTCGTCCTGGACCACGACGAGCTCATGCGGCCCGACACCACGGTCGAGTCCCTCGGCGCCCTCAAGCCCGCGTTCGCCGCGATGGGCGACCAGGCCGGCTTCGACGCCGTCGCGCTGCAGAAGTACCACTGGGTGGAGAAGATCGACCACGTCCACCACGCCGGCAACTCCTCCGGCATCGTCGACGGCGCCGCGCTGGTGCTGATCGGCAACGAGCAGGCCGGCCGCGACCACGGCCTCACCCCCCGGGCGCGCATCGTGTCCGCCGCCGTCACCGGCACCGACCCCACGATCATGCTGACCGGCCCCGGCCCGGCCTCGCGCAAGGCGCTGGCCAAGGCCGGCCTGACCATCGACGACATCGACCTGGTCGAGATCAACGAGGCGTTCGCCTCCGTGGCGCTGCGCCTGGCCAAGGACCTCGACGTCCCGCTCGACAAGGTCAACGTCAACGGCGGCGCCATCGCCATGGGCCACCCGCTCGGGGCCACCGGGGCCATGATCCTCGGCACCCTGATCGACGAGCTCGAGCGCCGCGACCTCCGCTACGGCCTCGCCACGCTCTGCGTCGGCGGCGGCATGGGCATCGCCACGAT
>JAOPWW010000263.1 GCA_025965495.1 Frankiales bacterium | reverse complement strand
GCCTGCCGCCGGGCGAGCACGGCGTCACCGGCTACACGTCCCTGGTCGAGGACCGCGTCCTGGCCTGGCTGACGTGGACCAGCGACGGCGCCGACCAGCGCGACGCGCTCGTCCCGGAGCAGCTGCAGCCGCGCGCGACCGTGTTCGAGCGCGCCGCGGCCGGTGGGGTCTCGACGACCGTCGCGGGGCTGGCCCGCTTCCAGGGGTCCGGGCTGACCCGCGCCGTGCTGCGGGGCGGCCGCTACGCCGGGTCGGTGAGCGCCGGGGACACCGTCGCCCTGGTCGCCGCCGCCGCGGCCGAGGGACCTCGCAGCCTCGTGTACTGCTACACGCCGGAGCTCGACCTCACCGGCCACGTCCGGGGTGTCGACAGCGACGCCTGGCGCGCGGAGCTGGCCGTCGTCGACGCCTTCGCCGCGCAGCTGTCCGGTCGGCTCCCCGCCGGCACCCGCCTGCTGGTGACGGGCGACCACGGCATGGTCGACGTCGAGCGCGACCAGCAGGTCGACTACGACGCCTGCCCGGCCCTGCAGCAGGGCGTCCGGGCGCTGACCGGCGAGCCGCGCGCACGGCACGTCCACGTCGAGCCGGGCGCCCTCGACGACGTCCGCGCCGCCTGGACCGCCGAGCTCGGCGACCGGGTCCGCGTCCTGTCCCGCGACGAGGCGGTCGACGACGGACTGCTCGGCCCGGTCGTGTCGGACGCCGCGCGGGCCCGCACCGGCGACCTCGTGGTGCTGGCCGGGGCCGGGACCGGCGTCGTGCGGCGCACGGTCGAGCCCGGGCCGGCGCGGCTGCGCGGCCACCACGGGTCGCTCACCGCCGACGAGGTCCTCGTCCCGCTCCTGCAGGCCGGCCCGTGACCGTCCGCTACCCGCCGCCGCTGCAGCCGGGCGACCTCGTCGGGGTCCCCGCACCTTCGTCGGGCGTGCGGCCGCACGAGCAGGAGCGGTTCGCCTTCTGCCTGCAGGACCTGCGCGACCGGGGGTTCCGCGTCCGGGTCGGCGCCCACGTCGGCGAGGGCGACGGCGTCGTCAGCGCACCGGCCGCCGACCGCGCCGCCGAGGTCATGGCGATGCTGCTCGACCCGGAGGTGCGGGCCGTCGTCCCGCCCTGGGGCGGCGAGCTCGCGATCGAGGTCCTGCCGCTGCTCGACCTCGACGCGCTCGTCGCGGCGGCGACCTGGTTCGTCGGCTACTCCGACACCACCACCCTGCTGCTCCCGTACACGCTGCTCACCGGCACGGCGACCCTGCACGCGCCGGGCCTCATGGAGACGCCCTACGCCGCGCCTGCGCCCCTGCTGCACTGGCTCGACGTCGCCACCGCGGTGACCGGGTCCGTGCTGCGCCAGGCCGCGTCGGCGCAGTTCCAGGGGGCGTGGCCGGACCTGCGCGAGGCGCCACACGGGCGGGCGTGGGCGCTGTCGGAGCCGACGTCGTGGCGGCGCCTGGGCACGGACGCCCCGTTCGCGGCGAGCGGCCGGCTGCTGGGCGGGTGCCTCGAGACCGTCGTCCACCTGACCGGCAGCCGCTACGGCGACGTGCCGCGCTTCGTGCGGGAGCACGCCCCCGAGGGGCTGGTCGTGCACCTCGAGGTCGCGGAGTCGAGCGCGCTCGACGCCTGCCGGATGCTGCACGGCCTGCGCCTCGCCGGCTGGTTCGACGCCGCGACCTGCGTCCTGCTCGGCCGCACCAGCGCCCCGGCCAGCGGCGGGTTCACCCAGGACGACGCCGTCCGGTCCGCCCTCGGGTCGCTGCCCGTCCCCGTGCTGCTCGACGTCGACCTCGGGCACGTCCCGCCGCAGCTGTCCCTCGTCGACGGTGCCCTCGCGACCGTGACGTGGGAGCCCGGCGGCGGCACGGTCGTGCAGGAGCTCGTCTAGTCCGGGTCGCGCAGGGCGCTCCGCTGCAGCCGCACCGGGAAGGGCAGGGTCACGTCGTCGGTCGCGACGCCCTCCAGGTGCAGCACCTGCTCGTACCCGCCGTCGCGCAGCTCGAGCACCGTCACCGTGGGAACGTCGGGGTCGACCAGCCAGTACGACGGGCAGCCGGCAGCCTGCAGCCGGTCCCGCTTGAGCAGCCGGTCGAAGCGCCGGGTGCTCGGCGACAGCACCTCGACGGCGAGCAGGGGCGCCTCGGGCAGGTCGCGGTCGGTGAAGCGGTCCCGGCGGGCCACGAGCAGGTCGGGGACGAGCACCGTGTCGTCGGCGAGGGCGACGTCGAAGGGGGCGAGCAGGACCTTCAGTCCGGGCGGGCACGCGGCGTGCAGGAGCAGGTACAGGTGGCCGACGGCGTCCTGGTGGCCGTAGCGCGGGGACGGGCCCACGACGAGGACGCCGTCGACGAGCTCGTACCGGTGCCCGTCCGCGGGCAGGCCCTCGAGGTCAGCACGGGTCCTCGGGCCGGCGCGCGGCAGGGCGGTCACCCTGGTCATGGTGCACCTCCCGGTCGGACACGACCGGAGCGTGCGGCCCGGGGCAGGGTGCGATCCCGTCACGAGCCGGGACTGTGGACGACGGTCGGGTGGCTACCCGCGCAGCGCTCGGGCGGCGAGGCTGTCGAGCCCCAGCAGGAACGCACCCTGCACGAGGACGGCCGCCCCGTCGCCACGCCACCGGCCGTCCCGCACGAGCCAGGCGCCGGCCGCCAGGTAGCCGACGTCGAGGCCCGCGTTGACCAGCAGGACGCGCCGCAGCCGCCGCGGGTCGGTAGGCCCCTTGCGGGCGCGCCCGTGGGCGCCGACGACGGCGATCGCGCCGTCGACGAGCCCCCAGACCGCGGTCTGCCGGGCGAAGCCCGGGGAACGGCGCGCCAGCAGCGCCCCGGTCCCGACCGAGGCCGCGGCCCAGGTCCCGAGAACGCGGGTCAGTCGCACCTCGACGTCGGCCATGCGGCCGACGGTGCCAGACGGCTGGTCAGACGACGACGTCGCCCTGCTCTCCGACGGGCTTGCCGAGGGCCGCGCTCGCCAGCTGCAGGACGCTCCCGAGCCGGCCGGACGGGGAGTCCCAGTACTCGCCGTAGGAGACCTCGACGTCGAGGACCCGGACACGGGGGTCGTCCTGGCCCTCGAAGTACGCGCCGGCACCGGCATTCCACAGGGCGGCGATCCGGGCGCGGTCGTCGACGGTGCGGGCGCTCCCCTGCAGGGCCACGTAGGTGTTCTTGCCGGGGTCGCTGAAGGTCACGGTCGTCGGCGAGCCGGAGGTCTCCAGCGCCTCGACCCAGTCGGCGTCGACGCCGACCAGGAAGGACAGCCGGCCGCCCTCCTGGCCGGCGACGGCCAGCGGGCGGGCCCGCCACTGCCCCTGGGCGTCGGCGGTGGCGATCATGGCGAAGCGCAGGCCGGACAGGACGCTGTCCAGGCTGCGGGAGGCGGACGGGTCGTGGTCGTCGGTGTCGCTGCTCATGCCGGGCACGTGCCCGGACGGCGGCGCCGCTACACGAGCAGGTCGGCCGGGACGACGCGCACCGGGAACGGCAGTGCGAGGTCGACGGGGTCCGGGCCGAAGGCGACCTCGACGCAGGTCCCGTCCCGCAGCTCGGGCACCGTCAGCGTGAGCAGGTCGGGGTCGACCAGCCGCCGGTCCGTCTGTGGACAGGCCGGGGCGTCGCCACCACCCTGCCGTCCGGGCGGTGGACAGGCCGAAGGGCGGCCCTCCGTGTGGAGGACCGCCCTTCGTCCGGCCGGAGGCCGGCCGGGTCGTGCAGCGTGCAGGTGGTGCGAGGAGGGCTGGACTAGAAGTCCAT
>JAOPWW010000247.1 GCA_025965495.1 Frankiales bacterium | reverse complement strand
CGGCGTCTGGGAGGGTGGGGCCCCCACGAGAAGGAGCACAGACATGAGCAGCTGCGACGGGCGCGTCGTCGCCATCACCGGGGCGGGCGCCGGCATCGGCCGCGCCGAGGCCCTGCTGTTCGCCCAGGAGGGCGCGAAGGTCGTCGTCAACGACGTCAGCGCGGACGGGGCGAACGCCGTCGTCGAGGAGATCACGGCCGCCGGCGGCGAGGCCGTCGTCAACACCGACGACATCAGCGACTGGGACGGCGCGGGCCGCTTCGTGCAGCAGGCGATCGACACCTTCGGCAGCATCGACACGCTGGTGAACAACGCCGGCATCCTGCGCGACAAGATGTTCGTGAACATGAGCATCGACGACTGGGACGCCGTCATCAAGGTGCACCTGCGCGGCACGTTCTGCCCGAGCAAGCACGCCGTCGCCTACTGGCGCGAGCAGTCCAAGGCCGGCAACCAGAAGGTCGCCCGCATCGTCAACACGAGCAGCCCGTCGGGGATCTACGGCAACATCGGCCAGGCCAACTACGGCGCGGCCAAGGCCGGCATCGCCGCCTTCACCCAGATCCTCGGCGAGGAGCTCTGGCGCTACGGCGTCTTCAGCAACGCCATCGCGCCGAGCGCCCTGACCGCGATGACCGAGGGCCTCACCGGCTACGTCGACCGCCTCAAGGAGATCGAGGAGCGGACCGGCTGGAAGAACCCCGGTGGACCGGAGAACATCGTCGCCCTCGTCGTCTGGCTCGGGTCGCCGCTCTGCACCAGCAACGGCAAGGTCTACGACGTCCGCGCGGGCCACGTCGACGTCGCCCAGGGCTGGAACCCCGGCCCGGCGTACACCAAGGAGGGCCCGTTCGAGGTGGCCGAGCTCGACGAGGTGCTGCCCGGCCTGCTCAAGGACGCCCCGCCGCAGCAGAACATGCAGGGCGAGCCCAAGAACTACGGCGTCTAGCGCCGGGGCTGCACCAGCGAGAGGAACTCGGCGCGGGTACGGGCGTCGTCGCGCAGGGCCCCCATGAGGGCGCTCGTGATGGTGGTCGTGCCCGCGGCCCGGGCCCCGCGCAGCCGCATGCACATGTGCTCGGCCTCCACGACGACGCCGACGCCCTTCGGCTTGAGCTCGGTCTGCAGCCAGTCGGCGACCTGGTGGGTCATCCGCTCCTGGACCTGCAGCCGCCGCGCGTGGTGCTCGACGACCCGCGCGAGCTTCGACAGCCCGAGGATCCGCCGCCCGGGCAGGTAGGCGACGTGGGCGACGCCGACGAACGGCAGCAGGTGGTGCTCGCACAGCGACGAGAAGGCGATGTCGCGGACGAGCACCAGCTCGTCGTAGCCCTCGTCGTTGGGGAAGGTCGTGAGGTCGAACCTCGGCGCGGAGAGCATCTCCTCGAAGGCCCGCGCGACCCGGGTCGGCGTCGCCTCGAGGTGGGCCGCGGACGGGTCCTCGCCGAGGGCGACCAGCAGCGCGCGGACGGCGGCGGTCGCCGCGGGGACGTCGACTGCCTGCCGGGCGGCCTGCTCGGTGCTGCTCAGGGCGCGAGCCCGCCGCCGTGTGGCCGCAGTGCCGCGTCCAGCCGCTCCCGGAACTGCGTGACCGAGTCGGCGCCGACGACGCGCGTGCCCTCGTAGGGCCGGTGCTCGAAGGTGACGTCCAGCCCGGCGAGGGCGGTCCGGACGTCGGGCAGGGCGACGTCGCAGACGGTGACGTCGGCGGGGCCGTGCTCGGTGCACATGAGCGTCAGTCTGCCCTGTCGGCCGGACGGCTCCGCGGCTCGGCCCGGCGGCGCACGACGGCGGACTGCTCGGCGACCGCGAGCAGGGTCCCCGCGGTGTCGAACAACCGGCCGCTGAGCTGCGCGACGTCGGCGACGACGGCCTCCACGGTGAGGTCCAGCAGCACCCAGCCGTCGTCGGTGGCGGGCTCCCGGGCGTACCGGACGGTGTTGTCGAGGCTGACCCCGCCCGCGCGCTCCCCGAGGGACTCGCTGATGGCGGACGGCGCGAGGTCGGCCAGCATCGCCAGGGTCGCGCGGCCCAGCGGCGTCGGCGCGACCATCCGGACCCACACCCGGGTGCGCCCGGTCCCGGGGACGCCGTCGGTCCGCAGCGGCCGGGGCGCCTGCGCCCAGCGCTGCTCGAACCGGGCGAGGAACGTGCCGGTCGGGTCGACGCCGAGCGGCATGGTCCGGGGCGCGCAGTCCTGGGGCGGCGGGACGTCGTCGGGAGGACGGACGAACTGCGCGTCCAGGACGCCGGCGCCGCCCAGGGCGGCCATACCGGCCAGGACCTGGACGCCGTCGACGGTGCCCGTGACCTGGACCTGGGACAGGCTGCGGCCGTCGCGGGAGGCGACCGCGAGGTGCAGGAGCTGCCCGGGGTGGATCGGTCGCAGGTACTGCACGCTGGCCCAGCGGCACGCCCGTCCGGTGGCCTGCTCGGCCGCCTCGACCGCGGCGCCGAGGCCGCAGCCGCCCCAGAGGGCGCGCAGCCCGCTGCACAGGTCGAGGGTGACCGGCAGGTCCCAGGCGCCGGGGCCGGCGGGAGTCAGCGGCAGCAGCACGAGGGCCTCTCGGCGTCGGGAGCGGGCGCTCCCGGCCGGGGCGCGGCGGCCAGTCTGCCGGTCGGCGGTCAGGGCCGAGCAGCCGGTGCCGAGCAGCGTGTGCCGAGCAGGCTGTGCCGAGCGGCGTGTGCCGAGGCGCCTGGACGGAGCAGCGCGGGCCGAGCAGCCGGTGCCGTGACGCTCAGCTGGCGGCGAGCCCCCGGACCAGGGAGAGCGCCGTGACCACCCGGTCGCCGCCGTCGCGCTTGGCGGCGTACATCGCGTCGTCGGCCTGCGCCACGAGCCCGGCCGGGCCCTCGGGGGACAGGACGAGCCCGACCGAGGCCGTGACCGTCCCCCACCTGCCGTCGGGGAGGGGGACCGGCTCGCGCACGGCCACGCGCACCCGCTCGGCGACGGCGTCGGCCTCCTCGGGCGCGTCCACCCGGGCCACCAGGACGAACTCGTCCCCGCCCCAGCGCACCGCGAGGTCCTCCTCCCGCAGGAGCCGGCGCAGCCGGGCCCCGACCTCGGCCAGGACGGCGTCACCGGCGGCGTGGCCCTCGCGGTCGTTGAGCCGCTTCACACCGTCGAGGTCGACGAACAGCACGGCGAGCAGCCTGCCCTCGGGGCTGCGGCGAGCGAGGGCCGCCTCGCCGCTGGCGCGGGTGTGCAGGCCGGTGAGGGCGTCGACGGAGGCGAGAGCCTGCAGCCGCACCCGCTCCGACCGGGTCGCCGTGACGTCCTCGACGTGGACGACCACCCGGCCCTGCCCCGTCGGTGAGGCTCCGACCGACAGCCACAGCTGCCCGGCCCGGAGCTCCACGTCCCCGGACCCGCCGCCGCTCAGCAGGAGGGCCACCTGCCGGTCCGCCCCGCTGTCGCGGGCCACCGCGCGCAGCCGGCCCAGCGGGTCCGCCGGGTCCCCGAGCAGGGCGCCGAGACGTGGGTTGCCGTGGACGAGGGTGCCTTCGGCGTCCACGACGGCGACCCCGACGGGCAGGGCGGCGAGCGCCTCGGCGACCGCAGCGTCGACCCGCTCGGCCCGGGCGACCTCCTGCTCGGTGCCGGCCCGCAGCCAGACCGACGGGGCGAGCAGCAGGGCGACCAGGGCGAGCGTGTACGTCGCGCCGGGGGCGTCGCCGGTCCCGTCGAGCTGCGGGAGCAGCAGGGCCGTCGTCGTGACGACCGTCCCCGACAGGGCCGCGCCCCTCACGCCGTAGCGCAGGGGCGCCTCCACCAGGGCCAGGACGCCCAGCGCCGAGCCCGCTCCGCGCAGGTCGTGCCAGGCGACGGTGCAGCCGACCCAGAACAGCAGGGTGCCGAGGGTGAGCAGCCGGCTGGACCGCGCGCCGTCGTCGGCGCCGCGCGGCCGCACGGCCAGGGCGACCGCGGCCACGACGAGGAAGACCGCGTTCGCCACGAGGACGTCGCGCAGCGCCGGCTTCCCGAGCATCTGCAGCACGCTGACGAGCGCGCAGCCGACCCGGACGACCCCGAGCGCGAGGTCGCGACGGCGGGCACGCAGCGTGCCGGCTGCGGAGCGCGGGGCAGGGCGGAGCGCGAGCACAGGGCCTCCTCGGGGTGCCCCCTCAGGATGGCCTGGACCGGGCCCGCCGTCATGGCTCGTCCGGACCCCTGTGGACCACCCGCTCGGACCACGCCTGCCTGTGGACGGGCAGGTGCCGCGGCAGGCGGGGTGGGAGACTGGCCGCATGCGCCGCTCCCGCCTCGTCGTCCCGCTGCTCGCCCTCGCTCTCGGCGCCTCCGCCTGCGGGGGCAGCGGCGGCTCGGGCTCCGGCGGGTCCTCCGGGGGCGGGAAGGACGCGGCGCTCGCACCCGCCGCCGTCGTCCGGGCGGCCTCGGCGACGTCGACGAAGGCCGGCAGCTCCAAGTTCGAGCTCGACAGCAGCACGGTCGTCCAGGGCCAGCCCCTGACCATCAAGGGCGCGGGGCTCTTCGACTACGGCGCCCGCAAGGGCAGCCTGACGCTCACGCTGCCGATCGGGACGGTGCAGCAGCGGGTGGTCGACGGCAAGGTCTACCTCGCGCTCTCCCAGGACCCGGGGCACTTCTACGCGCTGCCGCTGGACCAGGTGCAGGGCACCAGCCTCGGCGGCAGCACCGACCCGAGCGCGTCGTTCGCGCAGCTGTCGGCGGTGGAGGACGGCGCGACGAAGGTCGGCACGGAGAAGGTGCGCGGCGAGGACACGACGCACTACCGCGGCACCCTCGACGTCAAGAAGGCGCTGTCGACCACGGACGCCACCGCCAAGCAGATCGCCGCGGCCACGCTCGGGCGGGCGGGCGTCGACGAGCTCCCCTTCGACGCGTGGATCGACAGCGCCGGCCGCCTGCGCCGGTACGTCCAGGTCCTCGAGGTCCCGGCCGGTCCGACGACCGGTGGGCAGCCGGTCAAGAGCACCACCACCCTCGAGCTGTTCGACTTCGGCACGAAGGTCGACGTCGTGGCCCCGCCGGCCTCGCAGATCAAGGACGGCGCGCCCCTGCTGGCGGCCCTCAAGCGGCAGTCGGCCGCGGTGAGCGGCAGCGGCGGCTGACCGACCCGGCCCCCGGGGAGGGTGAGCCGGCTCGCGCGGGGGGAGAGCAGCGGAAGACCCGTGCCTGTCCGCCCGACCGAGAGGACCCCCGTGAGCCCCAGCCGCACGCTCGCCCGCCCGATGCTCGCCGCCATCTTCGTCTCCTCCGGCGTCTCCGCGCTCAAGGACCCGAGCTACGTCGCGCACGTCGCGCGCGAGGCCGGCCTGTCGGAGCCCGAGAAGCTGGCCCGTGCCCACGGCGTCACCAACCTGGTCGGCGGGCTCGCGCTCGCGACCGGGCGCTTCCCCCGTCTCGCCTCCCTGGGCCTCGCCGCCGGGATGGTCCCGACGACGTTCCTCGGCCACCCCTTCTGGTCCGCCCCCGCCGACCAGAAGCAGATGCAGCAGATCAACTTCTTCAAGAACCTCGGCCTGATCGGCGGCCTGCTCATCGCCGCCGCCGACACCGGTGGTCGCGAGTCGCTGCCCCACGCCGTCGGCCGGGTCAGCCGGAAGACCTCGAAGAAGGCCGCGAAGGCGGCCAAGCGCGCGGAGAAGTCCCTCACGTCGTCCTGAGGCGGCGTGTCATCATCCGCGGGTGATGACAGCCACTGCTGGTGCCTCGCTCGACGGCGAGGTCCTCCGGCTGCTCGCCGACCCGTTGCGCGCCGAGATCGTGCGGCTGCTGGCCGGCGAGCAGCTCTGCACGTGCCACCTCGTGGAGCTGACGGGGGCGCGGCAGAGCAACGTCAGCAACCACCTTCGGGCGCTGCGCGAGGCCGGCCTGCTGCAGAGCGAGCCCTGCGGCCGCTACACCTACCACCGCCTGCTCCCCGAGGCCCTGGCCCGGCTCGGGGCGGACCTCGCCGCCCTGGCGGCGCGGGCCGGCGGGGACCTCCCGAGGCGGCCGTGCCCGTGACGGTCCCGCCCCTGGTGCGCTCCGCCGGCGCGGAGCTGGTCGGCAGCACGCTGCTGGCGGCGACCGTCGTCGGGAGCGGGATCGCGGCGTCCCGCCTCAGCCCGTCGGACGCCGGGCTGCAGCTGCTCGAGAACGCCCTGGTGACCGGCGCCGTCCTCGTGGCGCTCGTCGTCGCCCTCGGCCCGGTCTCGGCGGCCTTCAACCCGGTCGTCACGCTCGTGGAGCGCGCCCTCGGGGCGGTCTCCACGCGCACCGCGGCCGCCCACGTGCTCGCCCAGACCGCCGGCTGCTGCCTCGGCGTCGTGCTCGCGGACCTCATGTACGGCGTCGACGCCGTCGGGACCTCCCGCACGACGCGCGGCGGCGCCGGGCAGCTGCTCGGGGAGGCCGTCGCGACGTTCGGCCTGGTCGTCGTGGTGTTCGGCGTCGTGCGGTCCGGGCGGGGCAGCCAGGTCGGCTACGCCGTCGCGGGCTGGATCACCGCCGCCTACTGGGCCACCAGCAGCACCAGCTTCGCCAACCCCGCGATCACGGTCGCGCGCAGCCTGTCCGACACCTTCGCCGGCATCGCGCCCGGGTCGGTGCCCGCCTTCGTGCTGCTCCAGCTGGTCGGGGGCGCGCTGGGCCTCGGGGCCGTCGTCGTGCTGTACCCGGAGCCGGCCCGGCTGGCAGACGCCCTGGTGCAGCGGTGAGCCGCCCGGTCGTGCTGTTCGCCTGCGTGCACAACAGCGGCCGGAGCGTCGCCGCCGAGGTCCTGCTGCGCCACCACGCCGGCGACGACGTCGAGGTCCGCAGCGCGGGCAGCGAGCCGGGCGACGGCGTGAACCCCTCTGTCGCGGCGGTCCTGGCCGAGCGCGGCCTGGAGCCAGCCGGGCACGTCCCGTCGCTGCTCACGCCGGAACGGGTGGAGGCGGCCGACGTCGTCGTGACGATGGGCTGCGGCGAGACCTGCCCGGTCTTCCCGGGCACGGCCTACGAGGACTGGCCGGTGCCGGACCCGAAGGGGCAGCCGGTCGAGCACGTGCGGGCCGTCGTCGACGACGTCGAGGTCCGCGTCCTGGACCTGCTCAGGCGCCTACGACGCTCCTGAGCCGCACCAGCGTGGCGTCGATGCTCCGGGCGTTGTGCTCCGGGATCCCGAGCAGCTCGAGCACCCGCGGCGCCCGGGACGGCGCCCAGTCGAAGGTCTCCGTCACCCGGGTGCCCTCCGGGACCGGCTCGAGCTCGTAGCGCCAGACGTGGTGGCCGAGGTGGCGCCAGGCGATGCGGCGCCCCTCCTCGAACTCCACGACGGTGTTGGTGATCGGGTAGGGCACGCCCAGGCGCATCCGCATGCCGAAGCGCGCGCCGGCCGACAGCCGCGACGGGCCGCGCAGGCGCCCCTTGACGGTGCCGGAGCCGTCGATCTCGGCGTGCCGCCCCGGGTCGGCCAGCAGGTCGAACACCGCCTGCGTAGGCGCGGGGACCACGGTCGAGCGGGACACGGAGCGGGTGGGGGCAGGCACGGCGACGAGGGTAGGGCGAGAGCCGGCGGCGCGCCCGCCTACGCTCCCTGCCGTCCTGCCTGCCGTCCCGCCTGCCGGCTCCGACCCCTGCGACGAGGTCCCGTGCGCTTCCGACTCAGTCCCCGCGACACCAGCTTCTACGACCAGTTCACGGCCGCCGGCCAGAACCTGGTCGTCGGCGCCGACCTGCTCGCCCAGCTGCTGCAGCCCGGCGCCGACCGCCCCGCGCTCGCGGCCCGGCTGCGCGACATCGAGCACAGCAGCGACGACATCACCCACGCCGTGATGCGCCAGCTCAACTCCACCTTCGTCACGCCGTTCGACCGCGAGGACATCTACGCCCTCGCCAGCAAGCTCGACGACGTCATGGACCACATGGAGGCGGCCGCCGACCTGGCCGTCCTCTACCGGCTCGAGGAGCTGCCGCAGGAGTACCTCGCCGTCGGCGACCTGCTCGTGCAGGCGGCTGCGGTGACGGCCTCGGCGCTCCCGCGCCTGCAGGGGATGAAGGACCTCCCCGACTACTGGATCGAGGTCAACCGGCTCGAGAACGCCGCCGACCAGCTCTACCGGCGGACCCTCGCCCGGCTGTTCTCCGGCGAGTACGACGCCCTGACGGCGCTCAAGCTCAAGGACCTCGCCGAGGAGCTCGAGGCGGCCGCGGACGCGTTCGAGGACGTCGCCGACACGGTCGAGACCCTCGCCGTCAAGGAGTCCTGAGCCGGTGTCGGCCGAGCTCCTCGGGCTCATCGCGATCATCGGGATCGCGCTGGCCTTCGACTACACCAACGGCTTCCACGACGCCGCCAACGCCATCGCGACGGCGATCTCCACCCGGGCGCTCACGCCGCGGGCGGCGCTGGCCATGGCCGCGGTGGCGAACCTCGCAGGGGCCGTCATCGCCGAGGGGGTCGCCAAGACCGTCGGCGACGGGATCATCAGCGCCCCGAGCGGCTCGCACGGGCTCGTCCTCGTGTTCAGCGCGCTGGTCGGCGCGATCACCTGGAACCTCATCACCTGGTACTTCGGGCTCCCGTCGTCGTCGACGCACGCCCTGGTCGGCGGGCTGGTGGGGGCCGCGCTGGCCGCCAGCGGGGACGTGAAGTGGTCCGGGGTGTTCGACAAGGTCGTCGTGCCGATGGTCATCAGCCCGCTGATCGGCTTCGGGCTGGCGTACCTGCTGATGCTCGCGATCCTGTGGGGCTTCCGGCGGCGCAACGCCCACCGGACCACTCGCGGGTTCCGCCGCGCGCAGATCGCCTCGGCCATGGCGATGGCCTTCGGGCACGGCCTGCAGGACGCCCAGAAGACGATGGGCGTCATCGTGCTGGCCCTGGTGACCTACGGCAGCCAGGACGGCTTCGACGTCCCGCTGTGGGTCAAGCTGTCGGCGGCCGCCGCGATCAGCGCGGGGACCTACACCGGTGGCGCGCGCATCATGCGCACCCTGGGACGGCGGATCATCGAGCTGGACCCACCGCGGGGCTTCGCCGCCGAGACGACCGCGGCCGGCGTCCTCTACACGACGGCGTTCGTCTTCGCCGTCCCCGTGTCGACCACCCACACGATCACCAGCGCGATCATGGGCGCCGGGGCGACCCGCCGGCTGTCCGCGGTCCGCTGGGGCGTGGCCCGCACGATCGTGGCGGCCTGGGTGCTCACCATCCCGGCCGCAGCGCTGGTGGCGGCGGCGTTCTACGAGGTCAGCGCGCTGGTCCTGCTGTAGGTCCGGAACCGCTGCGGGTCTCGCCGCGGTCCCCAGCCGTCGCCCCTGTCACAGCAGCACCGCTCGTCCGCCCGCAGCGACGGTCTCGGCGGCTTCCGACGTCGTCCCGGGCGCAGGAGCGGTGCAACTGAGGGTCACGGGGCCCGAGGGACGGCAGCGGTCCGCGACGGGCAGCGCGAGGTGCCGGAGGTGCCGCGCCGGCCCCGCCCCGGCTGCCCTGCCCGTCCGGCTCAGCCGAAGCGTCCGGTGATGTAGTCCTCGGTGCGCTTCTCGCCCGGGTTGGTGAAGATCTTCTGGGTGTCGTCGATCTCCACCAGGCGGCCGGGCTGGCCGGTGGCCTCGATCGTGAAGAAGCCGGTCCGGTCGCTGACCCGGGCGGCCTGCTGCATGTTGTGCGTGACGATGACGATGGTGAAGCGGTCCTTGAGCTCCGTCATGAGGTCCTCGATCGCCAGGGTGCTGATCGGGTCGAGGGCGCTGCACGGCTCGTCCATGAGCAGGACCTGCGGCTCGACGGCGATCGCCCGGGCGATGCACAGGCGCTGCTGCTGCCCGCCGGACAGGCCCGCGCCGGGCTTGCCGAGCCGGTCCTTGACCTCGTTCCAGAGGTTCGCGCCCTTGAGCGACCGCTCGCAGGCGGCGTCGAGGTCGGCCTTCTTCTTGACGCCGTTGAGCTTGAGCCCGGCGACGACGTTGTCGTAGATCGACATCGTCGGGAACGGGTTCGGGCGCTGGAAGACCATGCCGATGGTGCGGCGCACGGTCGTGGCGTCCACGCCGGGCCCGTAGACGTCCTCGTCGTCGAGCAGCAGCTTGCCCTCGACGCGCGCGCCCGGCACGACCTCGTGCATGCGGTTGATGCTGCGCAGGAACGTCGACTTGCCGCATCCCGAGGGCCCGATGAGGGCCGTCACCGACTTGGGCTCGATGGTCAGCGTGACGCCCTCGATGGCCTTGAACGTGCCGTAGTACGCGTCGAGCCCGATGCTCTCGATCCGCTTGCCCATGGCTGCCTACCTTCCGATCGTGCTGCGACGGGTGACGAGCCGGGCGAGCAGGTTGAGCAGCATCACCAGCAGGATGAGGGTGAGCGCGGCGGTCCAGGCGCGGTCGACGGCGGTCTGCTGCGCGTCGCCGGCCTGCTGGTAGATGAACAGCGGCAGCGAGCTCTGCGGGCCGCCGCGGAACGGGTCGCGCACGATCGAGGCCGCGCCGAAGGCCGTCAGCAGGACGGGGGCGGTCTCGCCCATGACCCGGGAGACGGCGAGCATCACGCCGGTGACGATCCCCGGCAGCGCGGTCGGGAGCACGATCCGCAGGATGGTCTTCCACCGCGGGACGCCGAGCGCCAGGGACGCCTCGCGGAGGCTGGACGGCACGAGGCGGAGCATCTCCTCGGCGCTGCGCACGATGATCGGCAGCATGAGCACGGTGAGGGCGAGCGCGGCGGCGAAGCCCGAGAAGCCCATGCGCAGGCCCAGGATCCAGAACGACAGGACGAACAGGCCGGCCACGATCGAGGGGATGCCGGTCATGACGTCGACGAAGAAGCGGATCGTGGCGGCGAGCCGGCCGCGCCCGTACTCCACGACGTAGACCGCGACGAGGAGCCCGAACGGGACGGCGATCAGCGTCGCGATGCCGACCTGCTCCACCGTGCCGAGCAGCGCGTGGTAGGCGCCGCCCCCCGGGTCGCGCGCGCCGATGCTGCGCTGCGAGCGGTAGAAGAAGTCGACGTCGAAGCGGTGGATCCCGCGGGTCGCGGTGTACTCGAGCACCGAGAACAGGGGCAGCAGGGCCAGCAGGAAGGCCAGCACGACCGAGGTCGTCACCAGCCGGTCGGTGGCGCGGCGGCGGCCCTCGACGGCGAGCGACAGCGCGGTCTGCACGACGACCAGCAGCAGCGCGAACACCACGACGGTCGCGGTGCGGCCGCCGAGCGGCGTCGCGAGGACCAGCAGGCCGGTGAGGACCGCGATCCCGGCGACGACGGCGGGGACCCCCCACGGGGGCAGCGACGGCGTGCGCAGCCCGGACGTCGAAGAGGCGGGGCTCGTGCCGGCTGCACCCGTGCCGGCCGGACTCGGGGTGCCCGCTGCCGGCGTCGCGGGGTCGCGCACGCTGCCTGCGCTCACAGGGCACCTCCGGTGAACTCGCGGCGGCGGGAGACCACGGCGCGCGCGACGACGTTGACGAGCAGGGTGATGACGAACAGCACCAGGCCGGAGGCGATCAGGGCGCCCCGGCCGGTGGCGCTCGCCTCGGCGAAAGCGAGGGCGATGTTCGCCGCGATCGTGTTGCCGCTGTTGGGCTGCAGGACCGACAGGCTCACCACGAAGGCGGGCGACAGCACGATGGCGACGGCGATGGTCTCGCCGAGCGCCCGCCCGAGCCCGAGCATGGTCGCCCCGATCACGCCGGGCCGGGCGAAGGGCAGGACGGCGGTCCGCACCATCTCCCAGCGCGTGGCGCCGAGGGCCAGCGCAGCCTCCTGGTTGGTCGCCGGCACCTGCAGGAAGACCTCGCGCGACAGGCTGGCGATGATCGGCAGGATCATGATCGCGAGGACGACCGAGGCCAGGAACAGCGAGCGGGTGTAGACGTCGTCGGCGGCGCGGGCGAACAGCGGGAACCAGCCCAGGTGCTCGGCCAGGAACCGGGAGACCCCGGCGAGCGGCACGTTGAGGTAGCTGATCCCCCACAGCCCGAACACGACGCTCGGGACCGCCGCGAGCAGGTCCACGACGTAGCCCAGCGGTCCGGCGATCCGGCGGGGGGCGTAGTGCGAGATGAACAGGGCGACACCGAGCGCCACGGGTAGGGCCATCGCGAGGGCCAGCAGGCTGGACAGCACGGTGCCGAAGGCGAGCGCGACGATGCCGAAGCGGGGCGGGAGGGCGTTCGGGTCCCAGCCCGTGCTGGACAGGAAGCCCGCCGTGTCCGCCCTGAGGGCTGGGACCGCCCGGACCACCAGGAACAGGGCGATGGCGACGATGAGCAGCAGCAGCGCGACGCCGGCGCTGACGGACAGTCCGCGGAAGACCCGGTCGCCGCGCGGCTCCGCCGTGCCGGACCCGGAGGTGCGCAGCGGGAGGGAGGCAGGGCGCGGTCCGCCGTCGCCCGACCCGGGCCGGACGTCGGCGGGGTCGGTCGGCACGGGCGGCAGGGCACCGAGGCTCATGGGCGGTCTCTCGCGGGATCGGTCGGACGGGGCAGGGGACGCCGAGCGCAGTGCCTCGGCGAGCGTACGACCGCCCCGCCCCGAGGGTCACGGGGCGGGGCGGGGTGCAGGACGGGCTAGGCGAGCGTCTCCACCGCGGCAGCGACCTTCTTGCGGATGCTGCTGGGCAGCGGTGCGTACCCGGCGTCCTCGAGGACCTTCTGGCCGTCCTCGCTCGCCGTGTAGGTCAGGAAGCTCTTGACCAGGGGCAGCGCGTCGGCGGGGGTGCCCTTCGCGCAGACGATCTCGTAGGTCACCAGCACCAGCGGGTAGGCGCCCTCGTTCTTGGTCGCGTAGTCGAGCTTGAGCGACAGGTCGCTGCCGGTGCCGACGACCTGCGCGGACTGCACGGCCGTGGCGGCGCTGTCGGTGGTCAGTTCGACGGGGGCGCTCGCACCGGTCGCGATCTTCACGACGCCCAGCGAGGCGTTCTCGGCGAAGGACTGCTCGACGTAGGTGATGGCGTTGGGCGTGCTCTTGACGGCCGAGGTGACGCCGTCGGACTTGGCCGCGCTCTGACCGCCCGGGGCGGCGAACTTCTTGCCGGCGCCGTAGGTCCAGGCGCTCGGCGCCGCGGCGGCGAGGTACTTCTGGACGTTGTCGGTGGTGCCGGACTCGTCGGAGCGGTGGAAGGCCTGGATGGCGGCGCTCGGGAGCTTCGCGCCCGGGTTCAGGGCCGTGATCGCGGGGTCGTCCCAGGTCTTGACCTTGCCGGAGAACACCTTGGCGATCGTGGCGGCGTCGAGCACGAGGCCGTCGACGCCCTGCAGGTTGTAGGCGATCGCGACCGGGCCGGTGACCATGGGCAGGTCGATGGCCTTGCCGGTGGCGCAGCGGGCGTCGGCGCCCGCCGTCTCCTCGGGCTTGAGCGCCGAGTCCGAGCCGGCGAAGGCGACGCTGCCGGCGGTGAACTGCTGCACGCCGGCGCCGGAGCCGACCGGCTGGTAGTTGACCGTCGCCCCGGGGCAGGCGTCCTGGTAGGCGCGGACCCACTCGTCCATGGCGTTCTTCTGGGCGCTGGAGCCGGCCGCCGTGATGCTGCCCTTGGCGCAGGCGATGCCGGAGTCGCCGGCCGGGGAGGCGTTGAAGGGCTTCTGCTCGTCCGTGCCGCAGGCGCTCAGGGCGAGCGCGCCGCACAGCACGAGTCCGGAGATCCGGGCGTTCCTGGAGAACGTCACGGGGGGTCCTTCCGCGTCGAGGAGGGGCTTCCCCTCCGGTGCGGCCGACGCTAGGCAGCGCAGGTGGACGGCTCCCGGGACGAAGGTGAACGCCGGATGAACGACCGCTCAGCGGTCGGTGAGGAGGGTCACCGGGAGAAGCAGACGTCGGTCGCAGAACGGACGAACCCCAGCCGCGCGTAGACCCGGGCTGCGTTGGTGTTGTCCTCGTCGACGTAGAGCATGACCTCGGGCAGGCCCCGCTCCTGCAGGTGGCGCAGCCCGACGAGGGTCAGGGCCGGCCCGAGCCCACGGCCCTGCTCGGACGGGTCCACCCCGACGACGTAGACCTCCCCGACCGGGTCGTGGTGGTGGCCGGCGCTCTCCCGGCCGCCGTGGACCTTCGTCCAGTGGAAGCCGACCAGGGCCCCGTCCCGCTCGGCCAGGAAGAAGCCGGCGGCGTCGAACCACGGCTCGGCCTCGCGCAGCCGGACCTCCTCCCCGGACCAGCTGCCCTGGTCGGGGTGGTCGGCGAAGGCGCGGGCGTTCAGCGCCGTCCAGGCGTCCTCGTCGCGGCCGACCTCGAAGGTCCGCAGCCGCACGCCCTCGGGCACGACGACCTCCGGCAGCGGCTGGGCGTCCCCCTGCAGCGCGCGGCGCATCTGCCAGAGCACGCGGGACCGGGACAGGCCTGCCTGGGCGGCCAGCCGGGCCGCGGCAGGGTGCTCGCCGTGGGCCCACAGCCGCAGCTGCCCCCCGGGCGCGACGTCGAGCAGCGCGGTCGCCAGCGCGCGCCCGACGCCGTGCCCCCGGGCCTCGGGCAGCACGGCGAGCTCCCCGCTCGCTCCGGCGACCGGGTCGGTGACGTCGAGGTGCGCGTACCCGACGAGCCGGCCGCCGGCCTGGTCCGAGGAGCGGACGAGCAGGTGGCGGACGTCGGCGTCGCCGCCGTGGGGGAGGTGCAGCAGGACGTGCTCGGACAGCGGGGGCACGCCGTCCTCGACCTCGACGGCGTCGACCAGGGCACGGACCTCGGCGACGTCGTCCGGGGACAGGCGGGTGACGAGGGTGGGGTCAGGCACCCCCCGACGCTAGTAGGAGCGCGGCGCCCTCTGCCCGGGCGCGCGTCCCCGCCGCTGCCCGGGCACGAGGTGCCCGGTCGTCTCCTGCTGTTCCCCCTCCCGTCACCTCCGGCGAGCGGTGTCGACCTAGCGTGTCGCCATGACGACGACGCCCGCTGCCGACGCCCCCCTCCTCGAGCGGGTCGCCGACCTGCGCGCCCACGAGCCGGCCACGTTCGCGGCCGTCGAGCGGTTCGTGGAGGAGCTGCGCGAGAGCGGTGTCGCCCAGGACGTCGCCCTCGCGCGAGCCCTGGACGCCCTCGGTCGCTGAGCGGCCGGACCGGGGGCCTCCGCCCTCAGGCCGTGCGCCGCCGTCGGACCAGTGCGGCCGCGCCGGCGAGCAGGGCG
>JAOPWW010000246.1 GCA_025965495.1 Frankiales bacterium | reverse complement strand
ACCGAGAGGCCCGCGTGAGCGACAGTCCCAGCCCCCTGCCCCCGCTCGACTGGTCGGAGCTCGACCGCCGCACCGTCGACGTCGCCCGCGCGCTCGCGATGGACGCCGTCGAGGCCGCCGGCTCGGGCCACCCGGGCACCGCGATGAGCCTGGCGCCCGCGGCCACCCTGCTGTTCCAGCGCTTCCTCCAGCACGACCCGTCCGACCCGGCGTGGCCCGGACGCGACCGCTTCGTCCTGTCCTGCGGGCACTCGAGCATCACCCTCTACACGCAGCTCTACCTGTCGGGCTACGGGCTGACGCTGGAGGACCTCGCGCACCTGCGGCAGTGGGGCTCGCTGGCCCCCGGGCACCCCGAGCACGGCCACACCCCCGGCGTCGAGACCACGACCGGACCGCTGGGGCAGGGCGTCGGCAACGCCGTCGGCATGGCGATGGCGGCCCGCCGCGAGCGCGGCCTGCTCGACCCCGACGCCGCCCCCGGGCAGTCGCCGTTCGACCACACGATCTGGTGCATCGCCTCCGACGGCGACCTCGAGGAGGGGCTCAGCGCCGAGGCCAGCAGCCTCGCCGGGACCCAGCAGCTCGGGAACCTGGTCCTGGTCTGGGACGACAACAAGATCTCCATCGAGGACGACACGACGATCGCCTTCACCGAGGACGTCGTCGCGCGTTACGCCGCCTACGGCTGGCACGTGCAGGAGGTCGACTTCGTCCAGCCGGACGGGAGCTACCGCGAGGACCCCGAGGCCCTCGCCGCCGCCCTCGAGGCGGCCCGGGCCGAGACGTCGCGCCCGAGCTTCATCGCGCTGCGCACGATCATCGGCTGGCCCGCCCCGACCAAGCAGGGCACCGGCAAGGCCCACGGCAGCGCCCTCGGCGCCGACGAGGTCAGGGCCACCAAGGAGATCCTCGGGCTGCCGACCGAGGCGTTCCAGGTCCCCGACGAGGTCCTGGCGCACGCCCGCGAGGTCGTCGCCCGCGGCCGCGCCGCGCACGCGCAGTGGCAGAAGGGGTACGACGCCTGGGCCGCCGCGAACCCCGAGGGCCTGGCCCTGCACCAGCGCCTGCAGAAGCGCGAGCTCCCGGCGGGCTGGCACGAGCAGCTCCCGGTGTTCGAGGCCTCCCAGAAGGGCGTCGCCACCCGCAAGGCCAGCGGCGAGGTCCTCACCGCGCTCAAGGACGTGCTGCCCGAGCTGTGGGGCGGCTCGGCCGACCTCGCCGAGAGCAACAACACGACCATGGAGGGCGAGCCGAGCTTCCTGCCCGAGGACCGCCAGACGAAGGCCTGGAGCGGCGGTCCCTACGGCCGCACGCTCCACTTCGGCATCCGCGAGCACGCCATGGGCGCGATCATGAACGGCATCGCGCTGCACGGCGGGACCCGCGTCTACGGCGGCACGTTCCTGGTCTTCAGCGACTACATGCGCGGCGCCGTGCGCCTCGCCGCCCTCATGGGCCTGCCGGTCACCTACGTCTGGACCCACGACTCCATCGGCCTGGGCGAGGACGGCCCGACCCACCAGCCGATCGAGCACCTCGCGTCGCTGCGGGCCGTCCCCGGCCTCGACGTCGTCCGGCCCGCCGACGCGAACGAGACCGCCGTCGCCTGGCGGACGATCCTCGGGCACACCGACCGCCCGGCCGGGATCTGCCTCACCCGCCAGAACGTCCCGACCTTCGACCGCTCCGGCCCGTTCACCAGCGCCGAGGGCACCGAGAAGGGCGCCTACACGCTCCGCGACGCCAGCGACGGCCAGCCGAAGGTCATCCTCATGGGCACGGGCTCGGAGGTGCAGATCGCCGTCGCCGCCCAGGAGCTGCTCGAGGCGGAGGGCATCCCGACCCGCGTGGTCTCCATGCCCTGCATCGAGTGGTTCCGCGAGCAGGACGAGTCCTACAAGCGCACGGTCCTGCCCACCGACGTCCTCGCCCGCGTCTCCGTCGAGGCCGCCGTGTCGCAGGGCTGGCACGAGTGGGTCGGCGGGTACGGCGAGTGCGTGGCGCTCGAGCACTTCGGCGCCAGCGCCCCCTACGGCGTCCTGTACGAGCAGTTCGGCCTGACCGCCGACCGCGTGGTCGCCGCCGCGCGCTCGTCGCTGTCCCGGCTCGGCAAGACCTCAGGCTCGACCACCGGCAACTAGCTCTTGGAGCCCGCATGACTGACGCCCTCAAGGACCTCTCCGCCGCCGGTGTGGCGGTCTGGCTCGACGACCTGTCCCGGTCCCGCCTGCAGTCGGGCGACCTGCAGGAGCTCGTCGACACCCGCTCGGTCGTCGGGGTCACGACCAACCCGTCGATCTTCCAGGCCGCGCTGTCCGACGGCGCCGCCTACGACGAGCAGGTCCGCGACCTCGCCCTGCGCGGCACCGACGTCGGCGAGGCCGTCCGCGCGCTCACCACCTACGACGTCCGCTGGGCCTGCGACGTCCTGCGCCCGCAGTACGACGCGAGCAGCGGCGTCGACGGTCGGGTCTCGATCGAGGTCGACCCGCGGATCAGCCACGACGCCGACCGGACCGTCGCCGAGGCCAAGGCGCTGTGGTGGCTGGTCGACCGGCCCAACCTCTACATCAAGATCCCGGCGACCCTCGAGGGCCTCGAGGCGATCACCCGAACGCTCGCCGCCGGGATCAGCGTCAACGTCACCCTGATCTTCTCGCTCCAGCGCTACGACGCCGTCATGGACGCCTTCTTCGCCGGCCTCGAGCAGGCGAAGGAGAACGGGCACGACCTCACCGACATCGGCTCGGTGGCGAGCTTCTTCGTCAGCCGGGTCGACACCGAGATCGACAAGCGGCTCGGAGCGGACTCCCCCCTGCGGTCCAAGGCGGCCGTCGCGAACGCCCGGCTGGCCTACCAGCACTACGAGAAGGCCTTCGCCAGAGACCGCTGGAAGGCTCTGGAGCAGGCCGGCGCGAAGCCGCAGCGGCCGCTCTGGGCCTCCACCGGCGTCAAGGACCCGAAGCTCGACGACACCCTGTACGTCGTGGAGCTGGTCGCGCCCGGCACGGTCAACACCATGCCGGAGAAGACGATGCAGGCGACCTTCGACCACGGCACCGTCCGCGGCGACACCGTCACCGGCTCCTACGCCGAGGCCCAGCAGGTCCTCGACGACCTGAAGGCCGCCGGGATCGACTACGACGACGTCGTCCAGCAGCTCGAGGTGGAGGGCCTCGCCAAGTTCGAGGGGGCCTGGGGCGAGCTGATCGAGTCCGTCACGGACCAGCTCGAGAAGGCGGGCGCCGACGTCATGCCGGCCGGTGCCACCAAGCCCGCCGGCGACGGCCCCGCGGCCGCGTCCCCCGACGCGAGCGGCCGATGACCTCCCCCGACCTGCCCGGCCCCGAGGACGTCGCCGACGCGCTCCGCTCCGGCGTCGCCCCGTCCTCGCTCGTCGACGGGGACCCGACCGCTCCCCCGGCCGGCGGCTCCTCCGTCGGTGACCAGGGCGGCACCGAGGGCGTCCTGACCGACGCCGCCGCCTCCCCCGCGGAGGCCGCCGCTGCCGGCGTCACCGTCCGGAGCGCCGGCGGGGCCCTGCTCATGCCGCGCGACACCGCGCTCGAGGCCCTGCGCGCCGACGGCGTCGCCGAGAAGCTCGCCCAGAAGGACCCGACCCTCTGGGGCCCGGACGCCGCGACCCTCGCCGGCACGCGCCTGGGGTGGCTCGACGTCGTCGAGACCGGCCGCGCGCTGCTGCCGCAGCTGCAGGCGCTCGCCGCCGAGCTCGCGGGCGAGGGCGTCGACCGGGTCGTCCTCGCCGGGATGGGCGGCTCCTCGCTCGCCCCCGAGGTGATCTGCAAGACCTACGACCGCCCCCTCGTGACCCTCGACAGCACCGACCCCGCCCAGGTCCGGGCCGCGCTGTCCCTGGGTGTGGCGGCCGACCTCGAGCGCACGGTCGTCGTCGTCAGCAGCAAGTCCGGCGGCACCGTCGAGACCGACAGCCACCGGCGGGCCGCCCGCGCCGCGTTCGAGGCGGCCGGCGTCGACGCGTCCCGCCGGATCGTCGTCGTCACCGACCCCGGCTCGCCGCTGGCCGCGACCGCGGAGGAGGAGGGCGTGCGCGCCCTGTTCCTCGCCGACCCCGACATCGGCGGCCGCTACTCGGCGCTGAGCGCCTTCGGGCTCGTGCCGTCCGCGCTCGCGGGCGTCGACGTCGCGTCCCTGCTCGACGACGCCGAGGCCGTCCTGCCGTCCCTGTCCGACGACGACGGGCCCGGCCTCGTGCTCGGCGCCGTCCTCGGCGGCGGAGCCGTCGCGGGAAGGGACAAGCTCGTCCTGGCCGGTGCCGGTGCGCACGGGTTCGGCGACTGGGCCGAGCAGCTGATCGCCGAGAGCACCGGCAAGCAGGGTCGCGGGATCCTGCCCGTCGTCGTCGAGGGGCCGGATGCCCCGGGCACCGAGCCCGCCGCCGACGTCCACCTGTGCGTCCTCGGGGGCGAGGTCCCCCAGGTGGGGACCGCCGTCGCGGGGCCGCTCGGCGCGCAGTTCGTCGTGTGGGAGTACGCGACCGCCGTCGCCGGCCGGGTCCTCGGCATCGACCCGTTCGACCAGCCCAACGTCCAGGAGAGCAAGGACAACACCGGGGCGATCCTCGGCGGGGACGCCCCCGCGCAGCTGCCCGTGCTGTTCTCCGAGAGCGGGATCGAGGTCTCGGCCACCGGCGACCTGCTCGCCGGCGTCGACAGCCTCGCCGGCGCGCTCGACGCGCTGCTGCACGCCGTCCCCGAGCGCGGGTACCTCGCCGTCATGGCCTACCTCGACCGCGCCGCCGAGGGCCGGGCCGCCGGGCTGCGCGCCCTGCTCGCCGGCCGCCTCGCCCACCCCGTCACGTTCGGCTGGGCCCCCCGGTTCCTGCACTCGACGGGGCAGTTCCACAAGGGCGGGCCGCAGGTCGGGGCCTTCCTGCAGGTGACCGCGGCCGTGCAGGAGGACCTCGAGGTGCCGGGCAAGCCGTACACGTTCGGGACCCTGCAGGCCGCCCAGTACGACGGCGACCTGCGGGCCCTCGCCAGCCGCGACCGTCCGGTGCTGCGGCTCCACCTCGCCGACCGGGCCGCCGGCCTCGACGCCCTCCTGACCGCCGCAAGGGGCCGCTCATGACCAACCTCCTGCGCGACCCCCGCGACCGCCGGCTCCCCCGGGTGCCCGAGCCGTGCGTGCTCGTGGTCTTCGGCGTCACCGGCGACCTCGCCCGCAAGAAGCTCATCCCCGCCGTGTACGACCTCGCCAACCGCGGCCTGCTGCCGCCCGGCTTCGTCCTGCTGGGCTTCGCCCGGCGCGACTGGGGCGACGGCGAGTTCGAGTCGCTGGCCCGGGAGGCGGCCAAGAAGGGCGCCCGGACCGAGTTCCGGGACGAGGTCTGGCAGCGGGTCGCGGACTCGATCCGCTTCCTGCCCGGCTCCTTCGACGACGACCAGGCCTTCGACACCCTCGCCTCGACGCTCACCGAGCTCGACAGCACGCACGGCACCCAGGGCAACGCCGCGTTCTACCTGTCCATCCCACCGACGGCGTTCCCGACGGTCCTGCACCAGATGCAGCGCACCGGCATGGCCGACAACAGCAAGAGCGGCGGCTGGCGGCGGGTCGTCGTCGAGAAGCCCTTCGGCACCGACCTCCCGAGCTCGGTCGAGCT
>JAOPWW010000230.1 GCA_025965495.1 Frankiales bacterium | reverse complement strand
AGGTGGTGTCCGCGCGCGTGTCGGCGCAGGGCGCGGAAGGCGCTGTCCATGTCGGTGGGTCCGCTCGCAGCGAGGACCCCCTTGGCCTGCTCGATGACGACGCGGCTGTTCAGCGCGTTCTGGAGCTGCTCCGCCAGGAGCGAGGACCTGTGCACCGTGCGCTGCTGCAGGACCCCGATGGTCGCGATGTCGGCGAGCGCCCGGGCGATCTGGCGCTCACCGGGTCCGAGCGGGACGGCGCCACGACGGAAGAGGTTCAGGCTGCCGATGACCTCCTCGCGGAGTCGGAGGGGGATCGCGTGGACCGAGCGGAAGCCGAGGGCGTGCGCTGCGGGTGAGAAGCGCGGCCACCGCGCCGTCTGCTGGGCCAGGTCGTCGGCCGTGACCGTCTCCCCGGTCTCGACGCAGTCGCGGCACGGTCCCTCGTCGTTCTGCAGCGCGAAGAGCTCGAGCAGCCCGAGGTCCTCGCTCGACGAGGCGATCAGCTGCAGGCCCCCGCGCTGGTCGCGGAGCAGCAGGCCGGCAGCGGTGGCGTCCAGCACCTCGACGCACGCCGCGCTCAACCGTCCCAGCAGCTCGACGACGTCGTAGTCGGCGACGAGGCTGTCGGCCAGGGCGACGAAGTGCCGGGCCAGCGCGACCTCCCGGTCCGTGGGCGAGGGCGAGCCGTGGTCGGGTGTCATGGGGTCTCCTCGTCCAGCCGTTCACGTCCGGCGAGCACCGCCGCTGCCAGGTCGTCCATCGACGTGCCGCGCGCGAAGGCGCGGGCGCGCATGCGCACCAGCGCCGTCGGCACCGGGAGGCCCAGCTGGACGCTGACCATCCCTGCCGCAGCGTGGACCTGCAGCCGGTAGGCGGTGCGCCCTCGCCCGTCCTCCGCGCTCCCCGCGTCCCCGGTCGTCAGGTGCAGCAGCCGGCCAGCGCTCGAGGTGGCCGGCGGAGGGGTCGTCCAGGTCCGGCACGAGGACGGGACCGTGCCCGCGGAGCACGTCGACGCACGGCCCGACGCCGAGCACGGACTGGAGCTCCTCGAGGTGGCTCGCGACGTCGTCCGCGGCGCAGACGGTGCTGCGCAGTCCGGCCGACACCAGGGACACGCCCGCACCGTCGGTCCCCGTCCCGGTCACGGTCGCCCGGCACAGCGCCAGCACCCGGTCGCGCGAGAAGGGCGGCCACGGCGGAGCCCCGTCCGCGTCCTGCCCCCCGGTCATCGACGAGGAGCCCGCGAGGAGGCGACGCCCGCGCGGTCCCGACCGGGCGGGCCGTCGACCGGGCCCGCGAGCCTGGACGCGAGAAGGACCCGCGTCGGACACGGGCCCTGCCCCACGAGCGGGCTCACTCGCGGTCCACCGACCGGAAGCGGCGGGAGACCGACCGTGCGGCAGGAGCACGCGAGCTCCGCAACGCGTAGAGCTCACGGTCGGCGCGGGCGAGCACGGCGCTGACCGTGTCGTGGGCCTCCGCGAGGGAGAGCCCGACGCTGACGGTCGTGCCGGGGCACAGCGCGTCGAGCAGGTGGGTGACCTCCTCGAACCGGCTCGCGGCCTGCGTGAGGTCCAGTCCGGGGAGCGCGCAGACGAACTCGTCGCCGCCGTAGCGGACGACGACGTCGTAGCTGCGCAGGCAGCCCAGGAGTGCGCGTCCGACCGCTCGCAGCGCGTCGTCACCCGCCGCGTGGCCCCGGGTGTCGTTGATGGCCTTGAGGCCGTCCACGTCCAGGAACGCCAGGACGAGGACGGTGCCGCCCCGGTGCGAGCGGTCGAGCTCCTGCTGCAGCCGTGGCTGACCGGCGTCGCGCTGCAGGGCACCGGTCAGCCCGTCCCGCCGGCTGCGCTCCAGGAGGACGGCAGCCTCGAGCCGGTCGACGGACGCCTCGAGCCGGTCCTGGGCGAGCTGCCACCGCTCCCGAGCGTCGTCGAGCCGCTCCCGCGGGGCGCCGTCGGGGTCGAGCGCAGCCGTCGCCAGTGCTGCTGCCGCGCGGTCCGCTCCGGCTCGCGCCTCTCGTGCGCGCACCTCCAGGACCTCCAGGCGCGGGACCCGACGCAGGTCGACGTCGACGGACAGGGCCGGGGCGACCTCGACGGCCGAGAGCCCCCCGCCCGGGTGCACCGTGCGGCCTGCGACTTCTCCCGACATGCCACCCACCCACGCTCGAGGAGCGCGGCCGAGGGTGCAGTGCTCTGGGCAGCTCCCGGACGCTGAGGCCGGAACGGTAGGGGAGTTGCCCGTCGTCGTAAACCCTCACGGGGGCACGGGCGTCCGGCGTCGTCCGGTTGCTACGTTCCGCGGCATGGAGCTCCGGCCCGCCGACCTCGGTCCTGCCGAGGCCGCGGTGCTCGACGCCGTCGACGGGCAGTGGGCCGTGGACCGGCTGCTCGCGCTGGTCGCGGTCCCGTCGGTCGGGGGCAGCGCGGCCGAGTCCGAGGCGCAGCACCTGGTGGCCGGGTGGCTGGACGAGCTGGGCGCCGACGTCGACCTCTGGGCCGTCGACCTGGCCGAGGCTGCGACCGCGCCCGACGCCCCCGGCCAGGAGGTCCAGCGCAGCGAGGCGTGGGGCGTCGTGGGCACGCTGTCCGGCGCGGACGACGGGCAGCCGGCGCTGGTGCTCTGCGGGCACAGCGACGTCGTCCCCGCCGGAGACCCGGCGCTGTGGTCGGGGGACCCGTTCACCCCTCGTGTCGACGACGGCGTGGTGCACGGCCGTGGCACCTGCGACATGAAGGGCGGCCTGGTCGCGGCGCTCGTCGCGGTGCGGGCCCTGCGGATGGCGGGCGTGCGGCTGGTCCGGCCGCTTGCGGTGCACAGCGTCGTCGCCGAGGAGGACGGCGGGCTCGGTGCGTGGGCGACCCTGCGGCGGGGTCACCGCGGTGACGCCTGCGTCATCCCGGAGCCGACCGCGGGCGCCGTGGTGACCGCGAGCGCCGGTGCGCTGACCTTCCGGCTCACCGTCACGGGCCTGGCCGCGCACGCCGCGAACCGGCACCTGGGGGTCAGTGCCGTCGAGCTGTTCGAGCACGTGCACGCGGCGCTCCGGGCGCTGGAGGCCGGCCGCCAGCCCGTCGACCGGTCCCGCTTCGGCGACCACCCCTTCCCCTACGGGCTCTCGATCGGCCGGGTCCAGGCCGGTGACTGGGCGAGCACCGTGCCCGACCGGCTGGTCGCCGAGGGACGGTTCGGCGTGCGGCTGGGCGAGCCGGTGGAGGCGGCCCGGGCGGCGTTCGAGGGGTGCGTGGCGGCGGCCTGCGCGGCGCACCCCTGGCTGGCCGCCCACCCCGCACAGGTCGAGTGGTTCGGCGGCACGTTCGCCAGTGGCGAGACGACGCCCGGCTCGTCGCTGCTCCCGGCCGTGCAGCAGGCGGTCGTCGACGCCGGCGGCGCACCGCCCCCCGAGCGGGCGCTCACCGCGGGCACGGACCTCCGGCTGTACGCCGCCGCGGGCATCCCGACGCTGCACCACGGCCCCGGTGACCTCCGCCTCGCGCACGGACCGGGCGAGCAGGTGCCGGTCGAGGACGTGCTGCTGTCGGCCCGCACCCTGGCCCTGCTCGCGCTCCGCACGTGCGGGGCGGCCACGACCCGCTGACCGTCGGGAGGGCTCAGCCTCCCGTGACGGTGGTCAGGCAGAAGGGGTGTCCGGCGGGGTCCAGGAGCACCCGCCACCGGTCCGCGGCCGCCTGGTGCCCGGCCTCGACCGCCCCGAGCGCGACGGCGCGAGCGACGGCGTCGTCCAGGTCGACCACGCTCACGTCCAGGTGCATCTGCTGCTGCTGGCCCGGCTGCGGCCAGGTCGGCCGGACGTGGTCGTCCGTGCGCATGAGGGTGAGGGCGACGCCGCCGTCCGACAGGGCCACGACCCCGCCGTCGGGGCTGGTGAAGACGCGCGCGAGGCCCAGCAGTCGGCCGTAGAACTCGGCGAGGCGAGCGGGGTCGGTGCAGTCGAGCGAGATCGAGGCGAGGACCCCGACGCGTCCCGGAGCCGCCTGTGCGGAGCCGGCCGGGTCGGTGCTGGTGTCGGTGCTGTCGTCGGTCATGACCTCGAGGTTGCCACGGGGCCGCCAGGGCCCCGGTGCTCCGGCGGCCGGGTCAGGCCCTCCGCAGGTCCTGGGCGAGCATCACGAGGATGCCGCTGGGGCCGCGGACGTAGGTGAGGCGGTAGACGTCCTCGTAGGTGGCGACGCCGCGCAGGGGGTGGCAGCCGTGGCGGGCCGCGACCTCGAGGCCCGCGTCGAGGTCGTCGACGGAGAAGGCGATGCGGTGCATGCCGATCTCGTGGGGCTGCGTGGGCCCGGTCTCGATCGCGGCCGGGTGGAGGTACTCGAACAGCTCGACCCGGCCCTGCCCGTCCGGGGTCTGGAGCAGGGCGAGCTTCGCGTGGTTGCCGTCGAGCCCGACCGCCGTGTCCGCCCACGCGCCGGAGACCGTGTTCCGGCCCAGGACGGTCAGGCCGAGGTCGGTGAAGAAGGCGACGGCGGCCTCGAGGTCGCGGACGGCGATCGCGACGTTCTCCAGCTGGATCGGCACGGCCCGGACCCTAGGCGCCCACGACCCGGTCGGCTACCCGTCCGCGGGCCAGACGGCGCGGCCGTCGACCCATGCCACGCCCTCGTGACGGCACAGGCAGAAGGGGTGGCCGGCCGGGTCGGTGTAGACCCGCCAGCCGTGCCCGTCCGGGCCGACGGCGTCGTGTCGCAGGGTGGCGCCCAGCCCCACGACGCGGCGCTGCTCGGCCTCGAGGTCGTCCACCTCGAGGTCGAGGTGGAACTGCTTCGGGTGCACGGCGTCCGGCCAACCAGGAGCGCGGTGGTGCTCCACCCGCTGGAAGGTCAGGCCCATCGTGCCGACCGCGATGCCGGCCGAGTCCTCGTCGCTGCCCGCCATGAGGGGCCGGCCGGTCACCTCGGCGTAGAAGCGCGCCAGCGCCAGGGGGTCGGGGCAGTCGACGACGACGCCCAGGAGCTGCAGCACCCGGTGATCGTGCCACCGGGCGTCCGACGACGACGGACAGCTGTGCCCCTATCGCGATGCGTGAGGAGCGAGCACAGTGGGCTGCCTACCGGTCCCGTGCAGGGACCGGGACCGGGGGGTCACCATGCACGTGTCCCGCACTGCTCGCGTCGTCGGTCTGCTCGGCGGCTCCGCCGTCCTGGCCGTCGGGACGTTCACCGTCGCTTCCGCCGCCGTCTCCGCCGGCACCGTCTACTCCTGCGTCAGCAGCAGCAACGGTGGCCTGCGCGTCGTGACGACGACCGGGACGTGCAAGGCCTCCGAGAGCGAGCTCGACTTCGCCCAGCAGGGGGTCCCCGGACCCCAGGGCGTCGCAGGCCCGGTCGGGGCGACCGGTCCGGTCGGCCTGACCGGCCCGGCGGGGCCCCTCGGGCCGCAGGGGCCGCAGGGACCGAGCGGTCCGGTGGGAGCGCAGGGCCCGGCCGGCCCCGCCTCGGCTCCCAGGGTCCTGCGCGCCGCCCAGGGCTCCATCTCGGTCAACACCATCGAGTTCTTCGCAGAGCTCGCGCTGCCGGCAGGCAGCTGGCTCGTCGCCGGCAAGACCACGATGTCGAGCGATGCCTACGGTTCCTGCCAGCTGGCAGCGGGGGTCGACAAGAGCCACGCGTCGTTCGTGGACGACTCCTCCTACGAGACCGGGGTCAAGCAGCAGCTCGAGTACGTCACCTCGGTCGTCACCAGCACCGTCCCGACGAAGGTGTGGCTGCGGTGCGGCAACGGCTTCGGCGCCCACTGGGAGGCCTTCCAGTCGGTCATGACGGCGCTGGCGGTCGCTCCCTAGCGACACCAGTCGTACTCGGTGGCACGGGCTGAGCGGGCCGGTGCTGCTCCACGACGGCGACCAGGTCGAGGCGACCCGCACGTGGAGGTCCTCCAGGCGGGCCCCGTCGTGGGGACGGTCCCGGGCAGCACGGCCAGGCGCGAGGTCGTCCGTCACCCGGGCAGGGTGCGCGGCCGTCGGTGCGCCCGTGTTGCGGCCGTGTCTCCTGCGCGTCCCGGGTTTCACGGGCGTGGTGCGCGGCCGTAACAGCAGCGACACGGACGCTTCTTAGCGTCGTCGTCACGCCCCTGCAGCACCGGGCGCGCACCCACAAGCGAACAGACGACAGCACCTAGGGTTCCGCGCCCTGCAGCACGACGCAGAGCGGCCTGGTCCGAGAGGTGCGGGTGGCGCGCTGTCCGGCGGGCCGCTACACGGAGGGACAAAAGCCCGGGAGACCACTGGTCCCCGGGTTGTCTGCGTCCCAGGGCCGTGGCGCCCTGGCCGACGAGGAGGCGCACGTGACTGACCTGATGCGGCCCGGGACGGCGCTGCTCGTGATCGACCTGCAGGAGTGCGGGCGGATGTCCGCCGACGAGGCGGGGATCGGCCTGATGCCCGGCTTCGAGGACGTCGTGCGGCGGACGGGGACGGCGGTCGCCGCCTTCCGGGCGGCCGGGCTGCCCGTGCTGTTCAGCCAGGAGGTGCACCGGCCGGACCTGCTCGACATCGGGCGCGAGCTCGACGGCGTCGAGGGCGTGCACTGCGTCGACGGCCGTCCGGGCACGGAGCTCGTCGCGGAGCTCCGGCCGCAGAGCGACGAGCACCTGGTGCGCAAGCGGCGGTACTCGTGCTTCGTCGGCACCGACCTGGCGATCGTCCTGCGCGGGATGCGCGTCGACACGCTGGTGCTGGCGGGGTCGCTCACGGACGTCTGCGTCCACTACACGTTCGCCGACGCCCACCAGCTCGACCTGCACGTGCGGGTGCTGGCCGACTGCGTGATCGGGTCCTCGCAGGACGCGCACGACGCCGCGCTCCGCGCGATGGCCTACCTGCAGCGCGACGCCCTGCTCACGAGCAGCGACCTCCCCGCCCTGGCGACCGCGTGACGGCCGTCGAGGCCCTGCCCGTGGCGCTCCCCGTAGGCGCGGCGCCCGTCCTGCGGCTCACCGACCTGCACGTCACGTTCGCCGGCGGGGTGCAGGCGGTCCGGGGGGTCACCCTCGACGTCCGTCCCGCGGAGGTCCTCGCGCTGGTCGGCGAGTCGGGCAGCGGCAAGAGCGCGCTCGGCATGGCGGCGCTCGGACTGCTCCCGCCGACCGCCCAGGTCCGCGGCGCCGCCCTGCTCGCCGGCACCGACATGGCCACCGCCGACGACGACGCCCGCCGGGCTGCCCGGCGCGTCGCCGCCGGAGCGGTGTTCCAGGACCCGATGACCAGCCTCAACCCCGCCATGCGCATCGGCGACCAGGTGCTGGAGGCGGCCGGCAGCAGGGACGCGGCGCTCGCCGCCCTGGCTGCCGCCGGTGTCCCGGACCCGGCGTCGCGGCTGCGGCAGTACCCGCACGAGCTCTCCGGCGGCCTGCGCCAGCGCGTGATGATCGCGATGGCGGTCGCCGGCGGGCCGCAGCTGGTGGTGGCCGACGAGCCGACGACCGCCCTCGACGTCACCGTCCAGGCCGAGGTCCTGCGGCTGTTCCGCCGCCTGTGCGACGAGACGGGGACGGCCGTCGTCCTCGTGACGCACGACCTGGCGGTGGCCGCGCAGGTCGCCGACCGGGTCGCGGTCCTCTACGGCGGGCGTCTGCTCGAGGTCGGCGACGCCGCGGAGGTCCTGCGGGCGCCCGGGCACCCCTACACCGCGGGTCTGCTCGCCTCCCGGATCGGGCCGTCGACCCGGCGCGACCTCCCGCTCGCGACGCTGCCCGGTGAGCCCCCGGACCCGCGCAGCCCCGAGCCGGGCTGCGCCTTCGCTCCGCGGTGCGGCCTGGCGGAGGACCGCTGCCGGACGGCCCTGCCCGAGCTGCACCCCTCGCCGCGGCACGCCGGCGCGGACGCGTGCGTCCGGTCCCGCGAGCTCGTCCAGGTGCGGCTGCGCGACGTCGGGACGTGGCCCGAGACGGCGTCCCGGCGCGCGGACGGGCCGGCCCTGGAGCTGACCGGGATCACCAAGGCCTTCGGCCGGCGCAAGGCCCGCCGCGAGGTGCTGCAGGGCGTCAGCCTCGTCGTCCCGCGCGGCGGCAGCGTCGCCCTCGTCGGGGAGAGCGGCTGCGGCAAGACGACCACCCTGCGGATCGCCGTCGGGCTGGAGAACGCCGACGGCGGCACCGTGGTGCTCGCGCCCGGCGACCGCCCGCAGCTCGTGCCGCAGGACGCCGGCGCCTCGCTCACCCCGTGGATGAGCATCGGGGAGCTGCTCGAGGAGCGGCTCCGCGTCGAGGACCTCTCCTCGGCCGCACGCAGGACCGCCGCCCGCGAGGCGCTCGCCCTCGTCGGCCTGCCGCTCGAGGTCGCCGCCGCCAAGCCGCGCCAGCTCTCGGGCGGGCAGCGGCAGCGGGTCGCCCTGGCCCGCGCCGTCGTCGTCCCGCCGACCCTGCTCGCCTGCGACGAGCCGATCAGCGCCCTCGACGTCTCCCTCGCCGCCGTCGTGCTGAACCTCCTGGGCCGGCTGCGCCGCGAGCTCGACCTCGCCCTGCTGTTCGTCACCCACGACCTCGCCGCGGCCCGGCTGGTGTCCGACGAGGTGGCCGTCATGGACGCCGGCCGGATCGTCGAGCAGGGCCCGTCCGAGCAGGTCCTGCGCGACCCGCAGGCCGACCTCACCCGCCGACTGCTCGCCGCCGTCCCCACCGTCGCCCCCGCCCCGAGAGCCCCCGCCCCGAGAGAGAGGAGCTGACGTGGCCGTCGCCGAGCCCGTCGTCGTCCCCGCCCTGCGCCGTCCGCTGGGGGTGCGCCTGCCCCTGTCCGGCCGCCTGCCGGTCCGCGGCGGCGTGGCCGTCCTGGTCGGGGTGAGCGTCCTGCTGCTGCTCGCCCCGCTGCTCGCGCCCCACAGCGGGACCGCCCCCAGCGGCGCGGGCGACTTCTCCCCGCCGCTGTCCGGTGGCGCGCTGCTCGGCACCGACGACCTCGGCCGCGACCTGCTGTCCCGCGTCCTGCTCGGCGCCCGCGCCTCGTGGTTCTCCGCGCTGCTCGTCGTCGCCAGCGGCGTCCTGATCGGTGGCCTCGTCGGCCTGGTCGCCGCGGTCCGGGGCGGCTGGGTCGACGGCCTGCTGATGCGCATCACGGACCTGTTCCTGGCCCTGCCGGGACCGGTCCTCACCATCGCCGTCGTCGTCGCGCTCGGGCCGTCGCTGCTGCACGTGCTGCTCGCCGTCGGGATCGTCTGGTGGCCCTGGTACGCCCGCATCGTCCGCGGCGAGGTGCGCGTCCTGCTGGCCCGGCCGCACGTCGACGCGGCCCGCCTCGCGGGAGCCGGGCCCCTGCGCCTGGCCCGCCGCCACCTGCTCCCCGGCGCCGTCCCCGCCGTCCTCGTCGCCGCCTCGCTCGACGTCGGCAACCTCGTCCTGGCGCTGGCCGCCCTGTCCTTCCTCGGGCTCGGCGCACCGCCCCCCACCCCCGAGCTCGGCGCGATGGCCGCGTCGGGCCTGCCCTACCTGCTCGGCCACCCCTGGGTCGCCGCCGTCCCCGCCACCGCCGTGTTCGTCCTCGCCCTCGTCGCCAAC
>JAOPWW010000204.1 GCA_025965495.1 Frankiales bacterium | reverse complement strand
CGGCGAACTGCCGGCCGATGGTCCCGCAGTAGTCGTTCTGGAAGTTCTTCAGGCTGCTGTTGAAGCCGGCCGGGTCGATGTAGTTGTTCATGTACAGGCGCTTGAGGTTCTGCTGGATCGTCGAGTGCCGGACCTCGTCGATCATCTGGATCGCCTGGCCGTTGTGCAGCTCCGGGTTCGGCACCGTGTTGAACAGCAGCGGCATCGCGCGGGCGGCCGAGATCTCCGGCAGCGGGATGATGGACAGGAACAGCTTCTGCCACTCCAGCCAGCGCTCCTGCACCTGGCGGAACATGTTGCCGCGGATCGCGCCGTCGGCGGCGCCGTAGACGCGGCTGTCCTTCTCCTCCTGCATCGGGAAGTACGAGCGCAGGACCTGCTTGAGCGGGTCCTTCTTCTTGGCCTTGGAGAACGTGTAGTCCGTGCCGTACTGGGAGACCGGCTCGTGGTAGAGCGGCTCCCACGCGAGCTCCTGGATCTTCTGGTGGGCCTTGGCCACGCTCTGGCGGCTCATCGCGTTCCTCTCGGGTCGGCTGTCCTCGCTGGGCCCAGAAGACCGCCGCGCACCCCCTCGGGCGGTCTCACCCTGAGACACCGGCTGTGGTCCGGGTCACTCCTCGAAGACGGCCGCGCGGATCTCGGCCAGGTGCTCGTGCACCGCTGCCATGACGCGCTTGTCGCCCTCCGGGGACGGCTCGATCCCGAGCGCACGCAGCAGGGCAGCGGCCGGCGCACCCGGGTCGCCGGTGCTGCCGAGGACCGGGTGCAGCCCCTTGTCGACCAGGTGGTGGAACACCAGGTGGACGACCGTCCACGGGTTGTAGCTCTCGACGTCGTCCGGCACGGGCACCTCCGCAGGGCGCGGCGGGCGCCGCGCACGACCCCGTCGTACGACCGGCGACGGCGTCGGCGTGTGTCAGTCTGAGACGCCCCGTCGCCCGCGAGGTGCAACGGTCACGACACGCAGCGAGCCTCACTGCGCCGCACGACTCCTCGACGAGACGCAGGCGTCCTTTGAGCGACGACGGCACGGTCCGGCGCGTCGAGGGGGACGAGCTCGCCCGTGCCCGCGAGCGGTTCCTCACCGTCGACGTCCGGCGGCCCGTGGGCGTGCGCCAGTCCATCCTCGCCTCCTGGTCGCGCTCCCGGGAGTCGAACGTGCTCGCCGACCAGCTGGCGCTGCAGTACGTCCGCGACGGCGACCTCGACCTCGACACCCCGCTCACCCGCAGCGCCCGGCCGGTCCTGCGGCAGCTCGCCGAGCAGCTGGACGGGCAGGCCGTGAGCATCGTGCTGACCGACCCCAAGGGCGTCGTGCTCAGCCGGGTGACGTCGGACCTCGCCCTCGAGCGGCAGCTCGACGCGATCAGCCTCGCCCCCGGCTTCAGCTACGCGGAGGCCGTCGTCGGCACCAACGGCATCGGCACCGCCCTCGAGGCCGGCCGGCCCATGCAGGTGTTCGGGCACGAGCACTACGCCGAGGACCTCGAGGAGCTCGCCTGCGCCGGGGTCCCGGTCCGTCACCCCACGACGGGCAGGACGGTCGGGGTGCTCGACCTCACCTGCTGGCGCAAGGACGCCGGACCACTGCTCATGACGCTGGCCAAGACGACCGCGGAGCAGATCCGGCAGGCGCTGCTCCTGCAGGCGGGGGTGCAGGAGATCGCCCTGCTGCACGCCTACCTGCGGGCCTGCCAGCACAGCTCGGGCATGGTCTTCGCGCTCAGCGACGACGTCGTGATGATGAACGCCCCGGCGAGCAGCGCCCTGGTGGCCGAGGACCAGGTGTCGCTGCTCCGGCACGCCGCGGAGGCGCTGGCGGCGCGGCGTCCCTCCTCGACGGTGGAGCTGCCCTCCGGCGTGCAGGTGCGGCTGCACACCCGCCCGGTCCAGGGCGCCGGCTGGGTGTCCGGCGCCGTCGTCGACGTGAAGGTCGTGCCGACGGCGACGACCCGGGCCGGAGCGTCCGGGCAGACGATGCTGCTCCCCGGGCTGGTCGGGACCTCGCCGCTGTGGCAGCGGGCGTGCCACGAGGCCGAGGACGCCTACCGGACGGGTCAGTGGCTCGCCCTGGAGGGAGAGGCCGGCAGCGGGAAGCTGGCCCTGCTCCGGGCCCTGCACCAGCGGGTCGACCCGTCCGGGCACCTCGCGGTCGTCGACGGCGCGACCTCGCACGGCCGCAGCGACGCCGCGTGGCTGGCCGGGGCCCGTCAGGTGCTGGCGGAGGAGAGCGGCACGGTCGTGCTCCGTCACCTCGAGCGGCTGCACGCGGTGCCGCTGCGGGCGCTGTGCGCGGCGGCCCAGGAGACGGCCGGGCGGCCGGGGGTGTGGCTCGCGCTGTCCGTGCGGACCGACCCGGTCGGCGCCGAGACGACCCGGCTGCTGCAGCTGTTCCCGACCACGGTCCACGTGCCGCCGCTGCGGCACCACGCCGCCGACGTGCAGCAGCTGGTCGCCTTCCTGCTGGCCCGCCTGGGGCACGGCTCGACCGTGACCTGCTCGACCGAGGCCCTGCAGCTGCTGCAGCGGTCCTCCTGGCCCGGCAACGTGGAGCAGCTCGTCGAGGTGCTGCGCGGCGTCCTGCGCCAGCGCCGGACCGGGGCCATCACCGCCGCCGAGCTCCCGCCGGAGGTGCAGGCGGGCAGCCGCCGCCGCCTGGGCACGCTCGAGGCGATGGAGCGGGACGCCATCGCCCACGCGCTGCACGACGCCGCCGGCAACAAGGCCAGCGCCGCCCGCGCCCTGGGGATGTCCCGCGCGACGATCTACCGCAAGATCCACGACTACGGCCTCGTCCTGGCGACCCGCCCGTAGACCGCCGGGCGCTCAGGGGCTGAGCCGCTCCACGACTCCGCGTGCGACGTCGTAGCGCAGCCGGTCGTGCAGGCGGCTCGGCCGGCCCTGCCAGAACTCGACCGTCCGCGGCACCACGCGCAGCCCGCCCCAGAAGTCCGGGACCGGGACGTCGCCGCCCGCGAACCGCTCCTCGAGCCCGCGCTGCCGCTCCTCCAGGACCTCCCGCGACGTGATCACCGACGACTGGTGCGACACCCACGCCCCGACCTGGCTGCCCCGGGGCCGGCTGCGGAAGTACTCGGCCGTCTCCTGCGGCGTCACCTGCTCGACGTCCCCGACGACGACGACCTGGCGCTCGAGCTCCACCCAGGGGAAGACCAGGGACGCCCGGGGGTTCGCGAGCGCCTCCCGGCCCTTGCGGCTGGTGAGGTTGGTGAAGACCACGAACCCGCGCACGTCGACGGCCTTGAGCAGGACCGTCCGCGCGGACGGGACGCCGTCGGAGCTCGCGGTGGCGAGGACGACGGCGTTGGGCTCGACCAGGCCGGCGGCGTCGGCGAACCAGCGGGCGAACTGGGCGTCCCAGGTGGGGGCGAGGTCGGCCTCGGACAGGCCGGCGAGGCCGTAGTCGCGGCGCAGGTCGGCGAGGTCGGGGGGCACCCGGCGAGCGTGCCCCAGCGGCCCGCGGAGAGCCACCCCGGAGGGGCTGGTTGGATGCAGTCAGGACCCACACACGACGTACCGCCCAGACCCTGGGCCGAGGACCGGAGCCGACACATGGCCGACGCGACCCCCTTCAAGGCCGGACTCGAGGGCGTCGTCGCCTTCGAGTCCGAGATCGCCGAGCCCGACAAGGAGGGCAGCGCCCTCCGCTACCGCGGTGTCGACATCGAGGACCTCGTCGGCAACGTCAGCTTCGGCAACGTCTGGGGCCTGCTCGTCGACGGCAAGTTCAACCCGGGCCTGCCGCCGGCCGAGCCCTTCCCCCTGCCGGTCCACTCCGGCGACATCCGCGTCGACGTCCAGTCCGCGATCGCCATGCTGGCGCCGGCCTGGGGCCTGCAGCAGATGCTCGACATCGGCGTGGAGCAGATCCGCGAGGACCTCGCCCGCACCTCGGTCATGACGATGGCGTTCGTCGCCCAGTCGGCCCGCGGCCTCGGCAAGCCGATGGTCCCGCAGAAGCGCGTCGACGAGGCCAAGACCATCGTCGAGCGCTTCATGATCCGCTGGAAGGGCGAGCCCGACCCGGCCCACACCAAGGCCGTCGACGCCTACTTCGTCAGCGCCGCCGAGCACGGCATGAACGCCTC
>JAOPWW010000157.1 GCA_025965495.1 Frankiales bacterium | reverse complement strand
GGCGGCCGGTTCGTCGCGGACGGGCTGGCGGAGCGCTTCGTGCGGGTGCCGTACTCGCTGCCGCCCGAGGACCTGCGGGCCGCTGTCACGGCGCTGGCCGCGGCGGTGGCCGACCTGCGCCCCGCGGCCGCGACGACGACGGCCCGCCGGGTGGCGGTGGCCTGAGGCGGGTCCTCGGCCACGCCGGCGCGCCGGGTGGCCGTGGCCAGAAGTCGTCGCGACGACGACGAGGGGCCAGTGGCGGTGGCCAGAGGCGGTCCTCGGCTACGCCGGCTGCAGCGCGCCGGTCGCGACCGGCAGCGACTCCCAGCCCCGGAGCACCCGGGTGGTGCGGCGGCGGCCGGGTCCGGCGAGCGCGAGGTCGGGGTAGCGCGCGAACAGCGAGCTCAGGCCGACCTCGCCCTCCTGGCGGGCGAGGGCCGCGCCGAGGCAGAAGTGCCGGCCGGCCGAGAAGGTCAGGTGGTCGCGGGCGTTGGGGCGGCGGACGTCGAACCGGGCCGGGTCCTCGAAGACCTTCGGGTCGCGGTTGGCCCCGCCGAGGTAGGTGACGACCAGGGAGCCCCTGCCCAGGCGACGGCCGGCGAGCTCGGTCTCGCGCAGCGAGAACCGGCCGGTCATCTGGACCGGGCCCTCGAGGCGCAGGACCTCGTCGACCGCGTTCTTCCACAGCGTGGGGTCCTCGCGGACGGCCGCGAGCTGCTCGGGGTGCTGCAGGAGCAGGACGGTGCCGCTGCCCAGCAGGTTGACCGTGGTCTCGAACCCGGCCGCCAGGACCAGGCCGGCCGTCGCCCGCAGCTCGGAGTCGTTGAGCCGCACGCCGTCGGACTCGGCGACGACGAGCTGGCTGAGCAGGTCGTCACCGGGCTCCCGGGCCAGGCGTGCGAGGTGCTCGCCGAGCCAGGCCTGGAACCCCCGGATGGCGCCGTCGACGACGCGGTACTGCCGGTAGGGCAGGCCGACGTCCAGGCTCGGGGCGCCCTTGTGCCCGAAGTCCAGGACGGTGCCGTAGTCCTGCTCGCGGATGCCGAGGATCGAGGAGATGACCGCGACCGGCAGCAGGGTGCAGTAGGCGGACACGAGGTCGACCTCGGGCAGGCCCACCATGCGGTCGAGCAGGTCGTCGGCGATGGACTGGGTCCGGGAGCGCAGCTGCTCGACGGCCCGGGCGGTGAAGACCTTGCTGACCGTCTTGCGGTAGCGGGTGTGGTCGGGCGGCTCGACGGCGAGCATCGACGGCGGGTCGATCGGACCGAGCGCCAGCGGGTCGCGGGACCAGGCGATCGCCCGGCGGATCGGCGCCGGCATGGCGTCCTCGTCGGGGCCGGCGCGGAAGTCGTCGCTCTTGAGGACCGTGCTGCAGACGGCGTGGTCGGCGGTGACGTTGCCGAACTTGCCCTGGACCAGCGGCCCCCGGGCCCGGACCAGCTCGTAGAACGAGAACGGGTCGTCGCGGTAGCGCGGGTCGGTCATGAAGGCGGCCTGCAGGTCGCCGACCTTCTGCGCGCGCTTCATGGCGATCCGCACGGTGCCGTGGAGCAGGCCCCACCGGGTGACGCTGCGGACCGTGGACGTGGGGGTCATGCCCGGACGGTAGACACCAGGAGCCGCCGTGTCAGGAGAGGTCGGGCCGGCTGAGCCTGGATCCGGAGCCCCTGTGGGCCCGGTCAGCCGGTGAGGCGGCCCCGCTGCCGCACCCGCGGCTGCCCGAGGTCGGCCTGCTGCGCGTCGCGCCGCCCGGCCTGCTGGGCCCGGCCGCTGACCTGGATCCGCCCGGACGCCGGCCCTCGCCACGCTCCGCGGGCCTGGGAGGCGGAGGCGTAGAACTCCTGCACCCGCTCGGCCTTGGCCCGCAGCACCAGCGCCGCGGACGGCTCGCCGCTGCTCGCGGCCGGCGCCTGGGCGGGCGCGGCCACGGCCCGCTCCCGCGCCTGGGCCAGCCGCCGGGCGAGCTCGTCGACGTAGCCGTCGTAGAACGACAGGCGCCAGGTCTGCGCGGCGACACCGGCGGCGCGGTGCTCCCCGGCGTCGAGCCGGCGCTGCGCCGACACGGTCATCTGGACCGCGAGCGACGCCCACAGCCGCTCGACGACCTCGAGGTCCGAGCGGTGCCCGAAGCCCAGCACGTAGGAGCTGTCGTGGGCGACGTTGACCATGACGTCGTTGACCCGGGCGACGACGCTGTAGAGCAGCACGCGGTGCCGGTTGCCCCGGCGACCCTTCGGCCCGACCTCGACCTGCTCCTGCACGAGCGGCTCCTGCGTCCCGCGGGCGTGCCGCTCCCGCTGTCGGCTCCGGGCGCGCTCGAGGTCGACCGCGTACGCCGTCGCGAGCTGCTGGGCCCGCTCGACGAAGGCCGCCGCCTCGTGCTCGTTGTCCGTGCCCTCGGCCTGGGCCAGCAGCTTGCCCACCCGGTCGACCAGCCGGTCGTCGTCGCTCACCGCACCCGCTGTCACAGCGCTCCCACCTCCACGTCGTGCCGTCCGTAGTCGACCCGCAGCGCGAGCGCCGCCTCGGGCCCGAGCGCCGCCGCGACCAGCAGCAGCACCAGGGCAGGGAACGGCGGCCGGTGACCCGCCGCCAGTCCCGTCCGGCCGCCGACGTGGTGCGCCAGCTCGTGCAGCAGGACGCTCTCGCGCAGCGCCCAGGGCTCGCCGTGCACCGGCACCGGAAGGGCGATCGTGCCCGGTGGCTCCCAGTGCGCCGCCTTCACGCCGCGCCGCACCCGTAGG
>JAOPWW010000200.1 GCA_025965495.1 Frankiales bacterium | reverse complement strand
CGCGCATCTCGCGCAGCAGCGCGCGGGTGCCGTCCTGCAGCTCGGCGCCCTCGGTGAGCAGGGCCAGCAGGCTGCCGTCGCGGGCGGCGGTGCGGGCCAGCCCGGTCGCGACGACGTCGATCTTCTTGAGCTGGTCGGCCCGTCGGCCCTCGCTGGTCTCGGCGGCCTGCACGCGGGCGCGCTCCTCGCGCACCAGCAGGGCGACGGCCTGGAAGGTGGTCCGGACGGTCGGCCCGACCTTGCCGCGCTGCACGGCGAGCTCGACCTCGCGCACGGCCCGGGTGAGCACCGGCAGCACGCCCTGCTCGGCCGGCGGGCGCCCGCGGCGGGGAGCCGTCGACCGGGCGGAGCGCCCGTCTCTGCTGGCCATGCACTCTCCTTCGTCCGGTGCGCACCCGGGCGACCGGGCCGCGCCGCCCGGGAGCCGGGCGGGTCGGCGCCCCTGACGACGGCGGGACCCGCGCAGCGCCCGCGCGGACGGCGGGCGGCGGGCCCCGGCCGGGTCGGTGGACAGGCACCGGCGCGGGGACGGTCCGGGAGGGGACGGTCAGCGAGCAGACGTGACCTGGGGCGCGCCGACCACGATACGGGGAAGCCGGTCCGGACGTGCGGGAACGCGCCGGGACGAGGGGCTACAGCAGCTGCGGCTGCTTCGGTGAGGGGCCGTAGGCGTTGGCGCCCGGGTCGCTGTCCCTGGTCAGGAACACCAGCAGCACGATCGAGCCCACCAGCGGGACGAGCGCGACGAGGTACCACCACCCGGTGCGGCCGGTGTCGTGCAGGCGCCGGACCAGCACGCTGAGCGTGGGCAGGAACAGCCCGAGCAGGGCCACCGGCGTGAACAGGGTCGTGCCGATCGCCGCGTCCAGGACGACCGCGACGACGTAGGCGAGGGACGCCCCGAGCACGAACCACCAGTACTCCGCCCGTCGCGCCCGGCCGGCGAACACGACGTACTGGCGCAGCCCGCTCCTGACGGCGTCCGCGAGGCCGGGCCGTCCGCCGGGGCTGCCCGCGCCGCCGCCGTCCGGGGAGGGCGCGTAGGCCGACGACGCGTAGGCCGACGACGCGTAGGAGGCGGTCGCGCCCGGGGGAGGCCCGTAGCCGGGGGCGGCAGAGCCGGACGGGTCGTCGCCGGCGTCGGGGGAGGAGCCGGGCCCGCGGTAGGTCGGCGCGAAGGGGTCGACGGGGCCGGCGGCGGAGGGCGCGGCCGGGACGGGCTCAGCAGTCGGCACGGCGGGGGCAGGGGCGGTGGCCGGTGCGGGAGTCGGAGCTTCGGCGGGGTCCTCCTCCTGGAGGTCTCCGCCGTTCTCGAGCCAGTCCCACAGCCGCTCGAAGGCGGGCTGCTGCTTCGCGCTGAACGTGACGACGTCGGGGCTGACGATCGCCTGCGCCCGGGAGAGCTCCTCGTCCGGGCCGCCGGCGAGCACGAGCTGCAGGTAGCCGGGCTTGCGCGGCTCGGGTGCGGGCTCCAGGCGCGCCCCGACGACGTCGTCCAGCGGCACGCGCCGGACGACGTCCCCGCCGAACCGGCCCTTGACGTCGGTGCGGTCGATGACGAGGTCGTCGCCCTCGAGCCGGACCTGGCCGTTGTACCCCTGGTACCGCACGTCGTCCTCCGCCTGCCGGCTGCCCGGCGCTCGACCCTCAGCGGTCGCTCCGCCGGAGCGCGACAGTAGGGGCGAGTCCGGCACCTCGGGCGAAGGGGGCGTCAGACCTCGCCGGCGACCGCGCTCGCCACCAGGGCCTCGGCGACGTCGCGCAGCTTGCGCTGGGAGTCCTGCGAGAGGCGCACCAGCAGGTCGAAGGCCGCGTCGGCGGGGATCCGGCGCTGGCCCATGAGGATGCCCTTGGCCTGCTCGATGACCGCGCGCGAGCGCATGGCCTCCTGCAGCTGGGCGGCGGTCCGGGTCTGCGCCTCGTGCAGGTGGACGTTGGCGAGGGCGATCCCCGCGTAGGCGGCGAAGGTGCGGGCGAGCGCGACGGACGTGTCGTCGATCGCGTGCTCCTGCCGGCTGTAGACGTTGAGGGCGGCGCTGATCTCGCGCTGCAGCGGCATCGGCAGGCTGACCGAGCTGCCCGCACCGAGCTCGCGGGCCTGCTGGGCGAAGTCCGGCCAGCGCTGCTCCTGCGTCATGCTCGGGATGTGGACCGGCTCCGCGCCCGCGATGGAGTCCAGGCAGGGCCCGTGACCGCGCGCGTACTGGCCCTCGTCCAGGGCGGTCGCGAGCTCCCCGGTGCTGGCGACCGTCGCGGCCCGGCGCTCGTCGAGCACGGTCACCGAGACGTCGGACGCTCCCGGCACGGTCTCCTTGGTCAGGACGCAGATGGTGTCCATGACGCCGGCCAGGGTGGTCTCCGCGAGCCGGAGGCCCGCGAGCCGCTCGAGCACGGGTGGGGGGAGCGTCTGCTCGGTCACGACTGCCCTTCGTCCGGGTGCGGGCGACCGGCGACGAGTCCCCGCACGGTGGTGCGCGCGCCGTGCTCGTGCAGGGCGCGGAGCTGCGCCGTGAAGGCGCGCACGAAGCGGGTTTCCCGCACCAGGTCGTCGAACACCCCGGGCAGCCGCAGGAACGACGTCGGGTCGTCGCGCTGCCCTGCCGCCGCCGCCCGCACCTGCTCGAGCAGGCGGTCGACGACGACGATGGGCGCTCCCTGCTCGTCCCGCCCCTCGGCGTAGCGGGCCCACGCCGCGCACACCAGCGCCGACCGCGTGACCGGGCCACCGCGGGCCAGCTGGTCGCGGACGACCGGCAGCAGGAACGTCGTGATCCGGTCCGAGCTCTCCGCGCAGAGCCGCGCCAGCGTGTCGCGGACGGCGGGGTTGGCGAAGCGCTCGAGCAGGGTGCGCCGGTAGGCGTCGAGGTCGATCCCGGGCACGGGCAGCAGGGTCGGCGTCGCCTCCTCGACCATGTAGTCGAGCACGAAGGCGGCGAGGTCGGGGTCGGCGAGGGCCTCGTCGGTGGAGCGCGCGCCGCTGAGGTAGCCCAGGTAGCCGAGCGCCTGGTGGCCGGCGTTGAGCAGGCGCAGCTTCATGAGCTCGTAGGGGTGGACGTCGTCGACGAGCTGCACCCCGACGTCGGCCAGCGGGGGCCGGCCGGCCGCCCACGTGTCCTGCAGCACCCACTGCAGCCAGGGCTCGCAGACGACCGGCCAGGCGTCCTGGACCCCGTGCTCGTCGCGCAGCCGCGCGCGGTCCTCGTCCGTCGTCGCGGGCGTGATCCGGTCGACCATGCTGCTCGGGAACGCGACGTGCTCCCGGACCCACGTCCCCAGGTCGGGGTCGACCAGGGCGGCGAACGAGGAGAACGCCTCCCGGGCGATCTCGCCGTTGCGCGGGACGTTGTCGCAGGACAGCACCGTGAACGGCGCCAGCCCCTGCGCCCGTCGCCGGGCGAGGGCGGCCGTCACCAGGCCGAACACCGAGGACGGCGGCGCGCCGGGCTGCAGGTCCAGCAGCAGGGCCGGCTCGGTCGGGGTGAAGGCCCCGGTGCGGGGGTCGACGGCGTACCCGCCCTCGGTGATGGTGAGCGAGACGACGTGCGTGGTCGGGGCGGCCATCCGGGCGACGACGGCCTCGGGGTCGTCGGGGGCGTGCAGGTGCTCCACGACCGAACCGACCACGCGCGGCACGCTCCGGCCGTCCGGGTGCCGCTCGACCACCGTGAACAGCCCGTCCTGGTCGCGCAGGACGTCCCGCATGGCGCGGTCGCCCGGGAGCGTCCCGACGCCGCAGATGCCCCAGGCGAGGTGCCCGGCGGCGAGCATCCGGTCGGCGTAGACCGCCTGGTGGGCCCGGTGGAAGCCCCCGACGCCGACGTGCACGAAGCCGGCCGTCACCGCCGACCGGTCGTACGCCGGTCCCTCGACGGGCAGGTCGGCGAGGGGGTCGCGGCCGAGGACGAAGGGCGTCACGGCGCGAGGGTGACGACGAGGTCGGCGCGCGCGCGGGTGGCCTCCACCAGGGCGGCGTTCGCGTCGTCGGAGCCCGCGACCCAGTGCTCGGCGGCCTCGGGGGAGCGGCCGTGCGCGACGTGCCGGTCGACGAGGCGGCGCCGGCGCAGGCCCGGGTCGACGTCGAGGAACCAGGCCTCGGTCAGCAGGGGCCGCACCGGGGCGAACCGCCCGTCGGCCAGCAGGTAGTTGCCCTCGGTCACCACGAGCGGGACCTCCCTCGGCACCGGGATCGCCCCCGCGACCGCCTGCTCCTGCGCGCGCCGGAACTCCGGGGCGTAGACGACGTCGTCGTCGCGGGCGTGCAGGCGGCGCAGCAGGGCGACGTAGCCGGCGGCGTCGAAGGTGTCGGGCGCGCCCTTGCGGTCGCGGCGGCCGAGGGCGTCCAGCACCGGGTCGTCGAGGTGGAAGCCGTCGAGGGGGACGAGGACGGCGCGGCCGCCGAGTGCGTCGACGAGGGCGGCGGCGAGGGTCGACTTGCCGGCCCCGGGCGCTCCGGCCAGGCCGAGGACGGCGCGCTGGTCGCCCTGGCAGAGCGCGGCCGCGCGGTCGACGAGAGCGGCGAGCGCGGTCACGCCGTGCTCGTCCCCGGGCCGGCACCGACGAACCGGGTCAGGCCGCAGCGGCGAAGCCCGGCAGGTACCGCTCGAGCACGGCACGGACGGGGACCTCCGCCTCGAGCTGGCACAGGACCCCGACCATGCTGAGCCAGACGCGGTGGGTGAACAGGTGCTCGGCCGGCAGGGTGAGCTTCAGGGCGACGCCGAAGTCGGGGTCGCGGGGGTCGTTGACCCGGCCGAACTCGCCCTTGAGCCAGGCCCGGGAGAACCGGAACCGCGCGTGCCGGGCCGGGACGCTGAACGGCGCCATGTAGTCGAC
>JAOPWW010000083.1 GCA_025965495.1 Frankiales bacterium | reverse complement strand
GCTGCTGCTGCGTCGCGATGGAGATCTCCTTGGCGGCCGTCGTCGTCTCGTCGACCATGCCGCTGATCCGCTCGAGGGCGTCGACGACGCCGCGGGCCAGCTGCGTCCCGGCGCGGACCTCCTTGGCCCCCTCCTCCGACGCGATGATCGTGGAGTTCGTCTCGGCCTGGATCTCGCCGACGATCGCCTGGATCTGCCCGGCGCTCTCCTGCGAGCGCTCGGCCAGCTTGCGGACCTCGGAGGCGACGACGGCGAACCCGCGCCCGTGCTCGCCGGCCCGGGCCGCTTCGATGGCGGCGTTGAGGGCGAGCAGGTTGGTCTGGTCGGCGAGGTCGTCGATGACGTCCAGGATCCGGCCGATCTCGTGGCTCTTCTCGCCCAGGGACAGGGCGCGGCTGGCGATGCCGTCGACCCGCTCGGCGATGGTGTCCATGGAGTCGACCGACGCGCTGACGGCGGCCCGGCCCTGCTCGGCGTACCGGAGCGTCTCGGCGGCGTATCGGGCGACGGCCTCCGACGTCTCGGCGATCTGGGCGGCCGTGGCGGCCAGCTCCTCGATCGTGGAGGTCGTCTCGGAGACCGCGGAGGACTGCTGGGTCGCCGACGCCGCGTGCTCCTCGGCGGTCGCCAGGAGCTCCCCGGCGGAGGCCGCGATCTGCTCGCCGCCGCCCTTGATCTGCCCGACCAGGGTCCGCAGGTTGCCGATCGTGTGCTCGAACGCGCTGGCGAGGCCGTGCAGCTGCTGGCTCTCGTCGACGACCACCCGCACGCCGAGGTCGCCCTCGGCGGCGCGCTCCAGAACGACCGACAGCTCGGCCACCCGGGCCTCGAGCGCCTTGCGGTCCGCGCTGGCCTTGCGGCGCAGGTCCCAGACGGCGGAGCTCAGGGTCGAGTTGAACCAGGCGACCACCGGGAACATGAGGCCGACGAGGACGAGCGTCCCGACGACGTCGGTGTCGAGCGTGTGCGCCAGCGCGGTCGCGAGGACGACGCCGCCCGACGCCGCGACGCCGAACGCCGCCGCCTGCCACGCCGGCAGGGACACCGCCGCGAACAGCACGACGCCGATGTAGAGCAGCCAGAACGGCCCGCGCGCGCCGCCGGTGACGGCGCACGTGGCGGTCGACCAGACGGTGTCGGCGATGAGCAGGAGCGCCCGGAAGACGGTGATGTTCTTCAGCACGAAGTGCGACCGCATCGCGAGCGCCGGGAGCACCGTGAGGAACGTGGTGACGACGGCGCCCCAGGCGGTCCACGCCGCGAAGGCCCAGGGGTGCAGGACGACCCCCTCGGGGGCGCCGAGCCGCTCCATGAGCACGAGGGCGACGGCGCCGACGACGAGGCTGAGCCAGGTCATGACGGCGGCGGCCCGGGCGAGCCGGATCGAGAAGTCCACGGGTGTCCCTGCTGTTCTGCGTCGGGAGGGGGTGTCCCAGGAGGCCTCGGCAGGACCGGGCCCGGGCTGGAGGCGCGGGCCCTACCCGGCGCGGCGCGGGCGCGGCAGCGTGTCGGCGAGCGCGAACAGGGCGGTGACGTCGGCCAGGCCGTAGGGGCCGGCGTCGTCGGTGACCTGGCCGGACAGCAGCGACCCGGCGGCGCTGGACAGGGACGCCAGCGGGGGCTCGACGGCGTCCGGGGCGACCAGGACCGTGCCGTCGACGGCCTGCACGAGCAGCGCGACGGTGACGCCGCCCGAGCTGAGCACGACGAGGCGCCCGCGGGTGCCGGGGCGGGCCGGGCCGGTACCGAGCAGCGGCGCGAGGTCGAGGACGGCGAGCACCCGGCCGCGCCAGTTCGCGACGCCGGCCACCCAGGCGGGCAGCCCGGGGACGCGGGTCAGGCCGGGCGGGCGGCCGACCTCGTCGACGACCGCCATCGGCACGGCCAGGCGGGCCGAGCCCGCTCCGTCGCCGACGCGCAGCAGCACGACCTCCACGGGCGGCACGGCGGCGTCAGCGTCCTGCAGGTCGGTCGTCACCCGGGGTGTGTCGGCCGGGTCGGGCGCGAGGTGAAGTCAGCCCGACCGGCACGGTCGCGCAGACGGTGCCGACGAGCAGCAGGGCCAGGCCGGTCGCGCTGCCCGGCACGACGAGGTCGCCCTCGGCCGTGCGGGACTGCAGCGTGGCGACGACGGCGAACCAGACCACCCCGGGCAGGGCCGCACCCAGCCGCCCGTAGAGCCGCCCCCCGGCCGTCCCGAGGACGACGTTGGCGACCGCCGCGACGACGACGGCGACCGGCACGGGCACCCCCGCGACCCGCAGCGGCACGAGGAACGCGCCCCAGAGGGCCGTGAGGACGCCGAGCAGGAGCACCAGGACGTACTGCGCGGCCCGCTCGGTCTCCCCCCTCACCCGCCCAGCCTAGGGAGGCCGGCCTCGTGCCGTGATCCAGGTGGCCGGGCTGTCGTCAGGGCGACAGCGCAGGCACCTGGATCACGGGACGGACGGCGTCTAGCGGGTCGTCACCGACGCCGGGTCGCGCAGGTCGATCGTCCGCGGAGCAGCCGCCGCCTGGGCCGCCTCGAGCACGTCGGTGATCTCGTGGCCGACGAGCTCCTCCCGCTCGAGCAGGGCGTCGCGCAGGGCCTCCACCAGGTGCCGGTTCTCGCCGAGGAGCTCGAGGGCAGTGGCCTTCTGGGCCTGCAGCAGCGCCTCGACCTGGTCGCGGCCGCGGTCGTCGGCGAGGACCCGTCCGACGATGTTGGTGTCGGAGAAGCTCGAGCTCTGCACCGCGAGGTAGCTGGTGAGGGTGCCGTCCATGCCGTGCGAGCCGACCATCTCGGCGGCGCAGTTGGTGGCGTAGAGCAGGTCGCCGCCGGGGCCGGTCGAGACGTCGCCGAAGAACAGCTCCTCGGCGCACTGGCCGCCCATGGCGATCTGGACGAGCGCCTCCAGCTCCTTCTTGCTGCGGGTGAAGACGTCCTCGCGGTCGCCGTGGGCGAGCAGGCCGAGCGCACCGCGGCGCTTGATGATCGTGAGGACCTCGAGCCGGCGCTGGGGGGCGGTGAGCCAGGCCAGGGTCGCGTGGCCGGCCTCGTGCGTGGCGATGAGGCGGCGCTCGTGGTCGGTGTACTCGACGGGCGCGCCGGTCCCGACCTCCTCGACGAGGCGGGCGTGCTCGACGTCCTTCCAGGTCATCGCGCGCTGGCCGCGGCGGACGGCGGACACCAGTGCCTCGTCGAGCAGGTGCTCGATCTTCACCGGGCTGTAGCCCTGGCAGATCGCGGCGAGGGCGTCGCGGCGCTCGGGCACGTCGAGCTCGGGCTCGTGCGCCTTCTTGGCCAGGAAGTGGTCGAGCAGCGCGCGGCGGCCGGCCTTGCTGGGCAGCTCGAAGGTCATGCGGCGGTCGAACCGGCCGGGGCGCAGCAGGGCCGGGTCGAGGCTGTCGGCCCGGTTGGTCGCGGCGATGAGCAGGACGTTGGCGGGCAGCAGCGAGGGCCGCTTGAGCTGGCGGTGCAGCGGCAGCAGCAGGTTGACGCGGTCGACGAACCAGCCGCCGAGGCGCTGCCAGCCGGTGAGGGCGTCGAAGCTCTGCATCTGCACGAGCAGCTCGTTGACGACGCCGCCGGTGCCCTCGCTCATGAACGGCGTCGTGACCGTGCCCGCCCCGTTGACGGTCACCGGTCCCATGCAGCCGGCCACGGTGAGAGGCGTCATCGCGGTGGAGACGCCGCCGCGGCTCATGGCGATCGCGTCGATCTCCTCCATGAAGCCGATGGCGCCGCCCTCCTTGCGGGCCGCCTTGCGCAGGGCCTTGAAGTACGAGCGGATCTTCTTGGCGGTCGCGCCGTACCACATGGACTGGAAGCTGGTGCCGCTCACGAACAGGAACGGAACGCCTGCCTCCTTGGCCATCGCGCGGGCCAGGTGGGTCTTGCCGGTGCCGGGTGCGCCCTCGAACAGCAGGCCGCGGCGCGGCGTCCCACCCATCTCCTGGCTGAAGGTGCGGTGGGCGAGGAACAGGTTGAGCGAGCGGACGACGTCGTCCTTGACCCCGTCGATCCCGACGACGTCGTCGAGGGTGATGTCGATCTGCTCGGGGCGGTAGACGACGTGGGGCGAGCGGCCGGACAGGACCTGCTGCCCGACGCCCATCGCCATGAGGAGGCCGAAGAAGACGATGATGGTGAGCAGGAACGGGTCGACGTGGGGCAGCGGCAGGAACGCCTGACCGGCGTCGACCGTCAGCGCCCGCCACCACAGCAGGGCGACGACGCCCCAGACCAGCAGCGACAGCTTGACGAAGCGGCCGGTGCGGCGGGCCTCGCGGGTGGTGCCGACGTCGGCGTCGCGGATCGCGATCACCCGGTCCCCGGCGCCGGTCAGGCCGTCGAGCGAGGTGGCAGCGGGGGCGGCGGGCGGGGCGTCGGGCACGGGGTGCTCCTGCGGGTCGGGGCGGGGGTCGCGGTCGGACGGGCGCAGCGGGCGCGCCCCCTGCCGACCCGAGTCTGTCCGTCCTCACGCTCCGTGACCACTCCGCGACCAGACATCACCCGTTCGGCGCATCAAGTCCGAGCGCGGGACCACGCAGAGCGACTACGCGACGCCGGCGAACAGGTCGTCCTCGCGTCCCTGCGGGCCGTTGCCCGGGCCGCGCTCGCCCTCGGCGAGCACGAAGTACTCCGTCCCGAACGCCTGCAGCCCCACACCGTCGGCCAGCGCGAAGAACGGCCCGTCGACCGAGATCTGTGTCTTGTGCGCGCGCATCGCGGCCATCTTCGCGTCGACGTGCTCGGTCGCCTCGACCTCGGTCGTGACCTCGTCGTCGGGGTTGCCGAAGGGGAGGTCGTCGGCGGAGTCGACGCCGAAGAAGCCGGTCTCGCCGGCCTCCTTCATCCGGTCGATGCCCTGCTGCAGCACGCTCTTCGGGAAGGCCGTGAAGTAGAGCTTGGCGGCCTGCCACGGCTCGCCCAGGCCGGGGGCGTAGCCGGGGTCGCCCGCGGCGGCGAAGGCCGCGACCGTCACGCGGTGGGCCTGGACGTGGTCGGGGTGGCCGTAGCCGCCGTTGCTGTCGTAGGTGACGACGACCTGCGGGCGGGTCTGGCGGACGATCGCGACGAGCTCGCGGACGGCCTCGTCGAGGTCGGCCTGCCAGAAGACGTCGGGCCGGTCGTTCGGGGGCGTGCCCATCATCCCGCTGTCGCGCCAGCGGCCGGGACCGCCGAGGAAGCGGTGGTCGGTGACGCGCAGGGCCTCCATCGCGGCGGCCAGCTCGCCGATGCGGTGCTGCCCGAGGGCGTCGTCGCGGTCGGCGGCGAGGTGCGCGAGCTCCGGGACGAGGACCTCGCCCTCCTCGCCCAGGGTGCAGGTGACCAGGGTGACGGCCGCGCCCTCGGCGACGTACTTGGCCATGACGGCACCGGTGCCGATCGTCTCGTCGTCGGGGTGCGCGTGGACGAGCAGCAGCCGGCGAGGGACGTCGAGCGGCGTCACGGCGGCCTCCGCGGCCAGGCCGTCGACGGCGGTCGCGGCCTCGGCCAGGACCGCCTGCTCGGCGTCGGCCTCGAGGCGCTCGCCCGGCTCGGGCGGCGGGGGCAGGGTCGCGTCGGAGGACATCTGCCGACCCTACGTCCGCTCGGGAGCCTGTCCGGGGCGTGCGATCCTCGCGCCCGTGCCCCTCAGCAGCGTCCCGAGCCTCACCGGCCGCGTCCTCGCGCTGTCGCGGGTCGTGCTGGCCGCCCTGCTCGCCGTCACGCTGGTCAGCGGCCTCGTGCTGGTCGCCGTCGTCGTCGTGCAGGGCCCGCAGACCGACCGCTACCAGCAGGGAGCCCGCGCCGTCCGCCAGTCCCACCTGGCGATGCTGGACCAGGAGACCGGCCTGCGGGCGTTCCTGCTGACCCACCAGGACGTCTCCCTGCAGCCCTACCGCGAGGGCCGGGACCGTCTCCCCGGGCGCGACGCCGCCGCCCGCCGCGCCTTCCGCGGCGTCGCCGAGCAGCAGGACGACCTCGCCGCCGTCGAGCGCGCGCAGCGGGCCTGGGTCGACGGCTGGGCGACCCGGGCCCTCGGTGGGATCCCGCCGAGGCTCGGCGCGGGCGCGTTCGTCCTGCAGGGCAAGCAGCTGTTCGACGACTACCGGGCGGCCGAGAGCCGCGCGGAGCAGGGCGCCGACGCCCTGCGGCTCCGCGCGCAGGCCCGCCAGCTGCGCCTGCTGGTCGCCGGCCTCGTGCTCGAGCTGGCGCTCGTCGTGGTGGCCGGGTGGCTGCTGCGCCGGCAGTTCGTCACGCTGCGCGCCGACGTCGTCGAGCCCGTCGACGACCTGCTCGCCACGATGGCGCGGCTGCGCGAGGGCGACCTCGACGCGCGGGCGGGCGAGCGCGGGCCGCGGGAGCTGCGGGAGGTCGGGGCGGGCCTGGGCGAGCTGGCCGCGGCGCTCGCCGCGGAGCGGGCGACCGTGACGCAGCGCGAGCGCGAGATGGTCCACGCCCGGCGCGAGGCGGAGGCCGCGACCGTGGCGAAGTCGTCGTTCCTGGCGACCATGTCCCACGAGATCCGCACCCCGATGAACGCCGTCATCGGCATGACCGGCCTGCTGCTCGACACCCGCCTCGACGACGAGCAGCGCGACTACGTCGAGACCGTCCGCAGCAGCGGCGACGCCCTGCTCGTCATCATCAACGACATCCTGGACTTCTCGAAGATCGAGGCGGGCGAGCTGGAGCTGGAGCGCCAGCCGTTCTCCCTGCGCGACTGCGTCGAGACCGCCCTGGACCTCGTCGCTGCCAGCGCCGGGACCAAGGGCCTGGAGCTCGCCTTCGTGCTCGAGCCGGACGTCCCCGACGTCGTCGACGGCGACGTCACCCGGCTGCGCCAGGTGCTGGCGAACCTGCTCAGCAACGCCGTGAAGTTCACCGACGAGGGCGAGGTCGTCCTGACCGTCACCGCGGGGGCCGTCCGTCCCGACGGGCTCGTCCCGCTGTCGGTCGAGGTCCGCGACACGGGCGCCGGCATCCCCGCCGACCGGATGGACCGGCTGTTCCGGTCGTTCAGCCAGGTCGACGCCTCCACGACCCGCACCCACGGCGGGACCGGCCTCGGCCTGGTCATCAGCCGTCGCCTGGCCGAGGCGATGGGCGGCACCCTCGACGTCGAGAGCGAGGTCGGCGTCGGGACGGCGTTCACGCTGAGCCTCGCGCTGCTGCCCCGTCCCGACCTGCCCGCGCCGCTGCCGCCCCCGCCCGCGTCCCTGCCGGGACGCACCGCGCTGGTGCTCGACGACAACGCCGTCAACCGCCGCATGCTCGAGCTCCAGCTCGGCAGCTGGGGCATGCGGGTCGAGTCCTTCGGGGACCCGCGGGAGGCCCTCGAGCACCTGCGCGCCGGGGCCCGGCCCGACCTGCTGCTACTGGACATGCACATGCCCCACCTCGACGGCGTGCAGGTCGCGACGGCCGTCCGGGCGACGCCCCACCTCGCCGGCCTGCCGATCGTCCTGCTGAGCAGCCTCGGGCAGCGCCCCGCCGAGGCGACCGCGCTCGAGCTGCTCCACCTGACCAAGCCGATGAAGGCCGCCGCCCTGCGCGACGTCGTCGCCCGGCAGCTCGGCGCTCACGAGGAGTCGGTCGCGGTCCCGGCGCCGCGGGCGGGGACGCGGCTGCGCGTCCTGCTGGCCGAGGACAACGTCGTCAACCAGAAGGTGGCGACCCTCATGCTCGAGCGGCTCGGGCAGCGCCCCGACGTCGTCAACGACGGCCTCGAGGCGGTCGCCGCCCTCCAGACGGCGCACTACGACCTCGTGCTCATGGACGTGCAGATGCCGCAGATGGACGGGCTGACGGCCACCCGGGAGATCCGGGCGCGGGTCCCCGCGGAGCAGCAGCCGCGGATCGTCGCGATGACCGCGAGCGCCCTGGTCGAGGACCGCGACGCGTGCCTGGCCGCCGGCATGGACGACTACCTCAGCAAGCCGGTCCGGGCCGAGGACCTGTCCGCCGCGCTCGACCGGGCGCGCAGCTCCCTCGCCGCAGCGGGCAGGTCGCCGCTCCTGCCCGACCCGGACGTCCCCGACCCGACCCCTCCCGAGGAGCACCCCATCGCCAGCCAGCCTCCCGCCGTCGACGCGTCCGTCCTGTCGGCACTGACCTCCCGGCTCGGCGAGCGGGCCGGGGCGTTCGCCGTGACGCTCGTGCAGACCTGGCGGACCGAGAGCACCGCGAAGCTGCTGGAGTTCGACCGGGCCGCCGACGTCGGCGACCCCGACCTCGCGTCCCGGGCCGCGCACGCGCTCAAGAGCGGCAGCGCCGCCCTCGGCGCCCTGCGCCTCGCGGCCTGCTGCGAGCAGCTCGAGGCGTCGCTCCGAGCGGGCGAGCCGGTCGACCTCGCCGACGCGGCCCGGCGTGTGCGGGTCGAGGTCGAGGCGGCCGATGCCGGGTTCGCCGCTTCCGTCCCCTCCGCCTGAGGCCGGCCCGCCTGTAGCCGGCCGCCCGCCGCTGATCTTCGCCCTGTGCCGGGGCCTTCCGCGTCGTCGGCCCCGCACTGATCGTCGTCCTGGACCGTGGCCACCCCCTCGACGACGACGCCGCGCTGATCTTCGCCTCGTACCGGCCTGACCGGCCCGTCGACGCCGTCCCCGCGACGATCTTCGTCTTGTACCGGGCTGAGCGGCGTGTCGACGCCGTCCCCGCGACGATCTTCGTCTTGTACCGAGCCTGTCGGCGTGTCGACCGGCACAAGACGAAGATCAGCGCGGAAGTCGGGGCTGCGGTCATCCGTGGAGGAGCGGGCGGACCGTGGCGGGCGGCTCGGCCCGTCCCGCCTCCAGACGCCCGCCTCCCGGTGCCCCCGGTCCCGTCCCCCGCCGATCTTCGTCCTGTGCCGACCCTGCCGGCGTGTCGACCTGCACGAGACGAAGATCAGCGCAGGAGCAGCGGGCAGCGAGCCGGCCCCGCCCCCCTCAGTTGTGGGTCGGGTCCTCGGGGTACGTCGACACCAGGCTGAGGGTCCCGCCCTGCCGCCGGAGCACCTGCCGCCACAGCAGGTCCGGCTCGGGGGTGAACGGGTCGCCGGGCAGGCTGTCGAGGACCCACCAGGAGCCCTCCTCGACCTCGCCCTCGAGCTGCCCGGGCGACCAGCCGGCGCAGCCCGCGAACACCCGCACCCGCTGCACAAGGGGGGCGACGTCGTCGGGGGGAGCGTCGAGGTCCACTGTCGCGAGCAGCGGGTTGCCGGGCAGGGGCGCGACCCGCGTCCCGGCCGCACCCGGGCGCAGCCGGCCGAGGCACAGCGCACCCTCGGGCTGGACCGGCCCGCCCACGAAGACCGTCGACGGGCCCGCCGCGAGGTCCTGCCACCCGGGCAGGACCTCGTCGACGTCGGTGCCGCTGGGCCGGTTGAGCACGACGCCGAGGGCGCCGTCGTCGTCGCTGTGCTGCAGGAGCAGGACGACGG
>JAOPWW010000072.1 GCA_025965495.1 Frankiales bacterium | reverse complement strand
TCATCGGCCTGGTCGCCGGCCAGGCGATCCCGAGCCCGGTGCCGTACGCCGACGTCGTCACGTTCACGACGCACAAGGTCCTGCGCGGCCCGCGCGGTGGCGCGATGGTCTGCAAGGCCGAGCACGCCGCGAAGCTCGACAAGGCTGTCTTCCCGATGATGCAGGGCGGTCCGCTCATGCAGGCCGTGGCGGCCAAGGCCGTGAACTTCAAGGAGTGCCTGCAGCCGGAGTACCGCGCGTACGCGCGGCAGGTCGTCACGAACTCGCAGGCCCTCACCGAGGCCCTCGCGGCCGAGGGCATGCGCCCGGTCACGGGCGGCACCGACACCCACCTGGCGCTGCTGGACCTGCAGGGCATCGGCGTGTCCGGCCGGGACGCCGAGGACCGCTGCAGCCGGGCCGGCATCGTGCTGAACAAGAACGCCATCCCCTACGACCCCCAGCCGCCGTCCGTGGCGTCCGGGATCCGGGTCGGCACGCCGAGCATCACCACCCAGGGCATGGGCGAGGGCGACATGAAGGAGGTCGCGGGCCTGATCGCCCGCGCCGTGCGCGACGAGGACGGCAGCGCGGCCGAGGAGGTCCGGGCGGGCGTCACGGCGCTCGTCCAGGCGCACCCCGCCTACCCGGTGACGACGGCCCCGCGGCCCTAGGCGGGTGCGGGAGTACCTGCTCGTCCTGCTCGTCGCCGCCGCCGTCACGAACCTGCTGACGCCGGTCGCCCGCTGGGCGGCCCTCGGGCTCGGCGCCATGACCGAGGTGCGCGACCGCGACGTCCACGACACCCCGACGCCGCGGCTCGGGGGCCTGGCCATGTACGCCGGCATCGTCGCGGCGTTCCTCGTCGCCCGGGCGCTCCCGGCGCTGCACGGGGTGTTCGCCTACTCCGACGTCAAGGCCGTCGTCGTCGCCGGGGGAGTGCTGGTGGTCGTGGGCTTCGCCGACGACGTCTGGGGGCTCGACGCGCTGTCCAAGCTGGCCGGGCAGGTGGTCGCGGCCGGCGTCATGGTGCTGCTCGGGCTGCAGCTGCTGACGCTGTCGCTGCCGTTCCTCGGGGCCACCGCGCTGGGGCCCGAGGGGGTGCCGCTGACGATCCTGCTGGCCCTGCTCACGATCAACGCCATCAACTTCGTCGACGGGCTGGACGGGCTGGCGGCCGGCGTCGGGGCGATCGCGGCCCTGGCCTTCTTCGCCTTCTCCTACGCGCTGTCCTCGGGGTCGGTCACGGGGGTGGCGCAGGCCCGGATCAGCTCGCCGACGCTCATCGCGGCCGTGCTCGCCGGGGCCTGCCTGGGCTTCCTGCCCCACAACTTCAACCCGGCCCGCATCTTCATGGGCGACACCGGCGCGATGCTCATCGGCCTGGTGCTCGCGGCGTCGGTGGTGAGCCTCACCGGTCAGGTGAACTACGGGAACCTCCCGCCCGAGGCCTCCTTCCCGGTGCTGCTGCCGCTGCTGCTGCCCTTCGCGGTGCTCGCCGTCCCGCTGGTCGACCTGCTGCTGGCCGTCGTGCGCCGGACCCGGGCCGGGCGCTCGCCGTTCGCCCCGGACAAGGCCCACCTGCACCACCGGCTGCTCGAGATCGGCCACAGCCACCGGCGGGCCGTGCTGATCCTCTACTTCTGGACCGCCCTGCTCGCCTTCGGCGCCGTCACCGCGTCGCTGTCCAAGGGGCCGCTGCCGGTGCTCGCCGGGTGCGCCGCGCTCGCCGTCGTCGCCCTGCTGGCCTCGTCGGTGCCCCGCCTGCGCGCCGCCCGGACGCCCCGTGGCTGATCGCCGGCTCACCGGCGTGCAGGTCGCGCCGCTGACGACCCTCGCGACCGGGGCCGTCTGCGCCGTCGTCGGCGGGGTCCGGCTGGGGGAGCGCGGCGTGGTGTCGGCCGCGCTCGGTGCCGGCGTCGTCCTGCTGTTCTTCTGGTCCGGCCTGGTGCCGATCCTGCTCAGCCGCGGGCAGGAGGACCGGGCCGCGATGGGCCTGGCGGTCCTGCTCGTGAACTACACGCTGCGGCTCGCGCTCGCCCTGCTGCTGCTGCGGGGCGCCGACCACGCTGGGCTGGTCCACCCCCGCACCCTCGGCCTCACGGTCATCGCGACCACGATCGCCTGGACCACCACCCAGGTCGCGCTCCTCGGACGGGTGCCGACCCTGGACGACGGCCCCGTGTAGTCTCCCGGCCCATGGCGACTGACGGGCCGGATCGCACCGCCCCCGACGTCCGCGGCGACGCCCGCAAGGGCGAGGCCGACGCGTGGGGAGCCTTCGGGCTCGTCGTCTCCGGCGTCCTGGTCTGGGGCGGTGTGGGGTGGTTCGTCAGCGACCGCCTCGACAACCGGCTGCCCCTGCTCGTCGGGCTGCTGGTCGGCATGTTCGCCGGCCTGTACCTGGTGTGGTTCCGCTACGGTAGGGCCTGAGAGCGGCCCGTCTGCACGGAGCCGCCGCACCGCCAGCACACCGGTCCGCCCGCAGGGTCTGCTCCAGCGGTAGGACGGCCCAGCCTCGCTCAGCACCGCCCGGACCGGCCCCGCGCCGCCCGGTCGAGAACGGAAGGACGTCGTGGACACCAGCGTGCTCGCCGAGGGCTTCGTCAGCCCCGGCCCGGGCGACTTCGAGTACTCCCCCCTGTTCGGTGAGGGCACGTTCTTCACCAAGCCGATGCTCATCATCGTGCTGGGGACGCTGCTCGTGGCCGTCTTCTTCTACCTCGCCGCGCGCCGGGCGACCCGGGTCCCCGGGAAGCTGCAGTTCGCCGGCGAGTCGGCCTACGGCTTCGTGCGCAACTCGATCGCCCTGGACTCCATCGGCAAGGAGGGGATGCGCTACGTCCCCTACCTGGCGACGCTGTTCTTCTTCATCGCCGTCCTGAACGTCGCGGGCATCGTCCCGGTGCTGCAGTTCCCCGCGACGTCGCGCATCGCGATCCCGCTGTTCCTCGCGGTGATCAGCTGCATCATCTTCAACAGCATCGGCATCAAGCGCCAGGGCTTCGTCGGCTACTTCAAGGCCATGATGTTCCCGCCCGGCATCCCGTGGCCGGTCTACATCCTGCTCGCGCCGATCGAGTTCTTCTCGACCGTGATCGTCCGCCCGGTCACGCTGTGCCTGCGCCTCACGTTCAACATGTTCGCCGGCCACCTCGTGCTGCTGCTGTTCATCCTCGGCGGCGAGTACCTGCTGCGCGACTACGGCGGCCCGGTCGGGGTGGTGGCCGGTTCGGTCTCGCTCCTCGGTAGCATCGTCCTCACCTTCTTCGAAGGCTTCGTGCAGCTGCTGCAGGCCTACGTCTTCACGCTGCTGTCCGCCCTGTACATCGGCGGCGCCCTGCTCGACGAGCACTAGGACCGTCCCCCGGGACGACCGGCTCGCCCGCACGCCCAGACCCGCCCCCCGCACCACACCGGTGCACCTCGAGAGGAACAACACATGACTGGCAATGTCAACATGGTCGGGTACGGCCTCGCAGCCATCGGCCCGGGCATCGGCATCGGCCTGATCTTCGCCGCGTACATCAGCGGCGTGGCGCGTCAGCCTGAGGCGCGCGGCGTCCTCCAGAGCATCGCCATCCTCGGCTTCGCCCTCGCGGAGGCCCTTGCCATCATCGGCATCGGCCTCGCCTTCGCGCTCTGACGACGGTGGCGCACCTGTCCGCCGTCGTGCTGGCGGCCGATGAGGGGCCGAGCCCCCTGCTCCCGCACGTCTCCGAGCTCATCGTCGGGCTCGTGGCGTTCACCCTGCTGTTCCTGTTCCTGCGGGCGAAGGTCTTCCCGATCTTCGAGCAGACCTTCACCGACCGCACCGAGTCGATCGAGGGCGAGCTCGCCCGGGCCGCGTCCGAGCGGGCCGAGGCCCAGAAGCTGCTGAGCCAGTACCAGCAGCAGCTGGCCGAGGCGCGCGAGGAGGCCGGTCGCATCCGCACCGAGGCCCAGGCCCAGCGTGCGCAGATCGTCGAGGAGGCGCGGGTCGAGGCCCGCGAGGAGGCGACCCGCATCACCACGGCCGCCACCGCGCAGATCGCCAGCGAGCGCCAGCAGGCCCTCGCCGAGCTGCGCCGCGAGGTCGGGGCGCTCGCCGTCGACCTCGCCTCCCGCATCGTCGGGGAGTCCCTCGAGGACGACGCCCGCCAGCGCGGGACCGTCGACCGCTTCCTGGCCGACCTCGAGGGCACGCAGCCCGCGGGGATCCAGTAGTGGACGGCGTCAGCCGCGGTTCGCTCCGCGAGGCGCTCGCGCGCTTCGAGGAGCAGGTCGGCGCACTCCCGGCCGGCGCGGGGTCGAACGAGCTCAGCGAGGGCCTCTACGCCGTCGCCGGCCTGCTCGACCGCGAGCCGTCGCTGCGCCGTGCCCTCACCGACCCCGCCTCCACCCCCGCCTCCCGGCGCGGGCTCGTGCAGAACCTGCTCGGGGCGCAGCTGTCCGCGCTCCCGCTGCAGGCCCTGTCGGACCTGGTCGCGTCGCCGTGGTCCAGCGCGGCCGACCTGCGCCAGGCCGTCGAGACCGTGGCGGCCAACGCGGCGCTGCGCGCGGCGGAGGGCGACGGCGTGCTCGACGACGTCGAGGACGAGCTGTTCCGCTTCGCCCGGCTGCTCGAGCGGGAGCCGGCGCTGCGCGCCGCGCTGACCGACCCGGGCCTGCCCGAGGCGAACAAGACCGGCCTGGTCCGCACGCTGCTCACCGACAAGGCCAAGCCGGCCACCGTCCGGCTCGTCGAGGTCGTCGTCACGCGTCCGCGCGGGCGCTCGGTCGAGGCGGCCCTCGAGGAGCTCTCGCGCCTCGCGGCCGCCCGTCGCCAGCGGCTCGTCGCGCACGTCCGCGTCGCGCGACCGCTCGACGCCACCCAGACGGCGCGCCTGGCGGCCGCCCTGGAGCGCACGTACGGCCGCCAGGTCGCCCTCCAGGTCGACGTCGACCCCTCGGTCCTCGGCGGTGTCGAGGTCCGCGTCGGCGACTCCGTCCTCGACGGCACCGTCGCCCGGAGCCTGCAGAGGGCCCGGCGCCAGCTCGTCCGCTAGACCGCACCACTGCTCCACCGCACGGACCCAGACACGGGCCTCTCCACCAGGGGCCCACAGCGACCCCCAGAGAGCAGGCACGCAGATGACGGAGCTCAGCATCCGGCCGGAGGACGTCCGGTCGGCCATCGAGCAGTACGTCACGTCGTACACCTCGGAGACGACCCGCGAGGAGGTGGGCACCGTCACCGAGGTCGGCGACGGCATCGCCCGCGTCGAGGGCCTCTACTCCACGATGACGAACGAGCTGCTCGAGTTCGAGGGTGGGGCCCTCGGCCTCGCGCTGAACCTCGACAGCCGCGAGATCGGCTGCGTCGTCCTCGGCGACCCCAGCGCCATCGAGGAGGGCCAGTCGGTCCGCCGCACCGGGGAGGTCCTCTCGGTCCCCGTCGGCGACGGCTTCCTCGGCCGCGTCGTCGACGCGCTCGGCAACCCCATCGACGGCAAGGGCGAGATCGTCGCCGAGGGCCGCCGCATCCTGGAGCTCCAGGCGCCGACCGTCGTCCAGCGCCAGCCCGTCGGCGAGCCGCTGC
>JAOPWW010000057.1 GCA_025965495.1 Frankiales bacterium | reverse complement strand
CCCCTCGGCCTCCAGCATCGCCAGCAGCGCCTCCCGCTCCGCGCGCGCCCGGGCCCGCTCCTGCTCCACCGGGACCCCGAGCTGACCGAGCTCGTCGCGCACCCGCACGTGCTCCTCGGCGAGGAAGCCGGCGGCCGTCGGGAGGTCGTGGGTCGTGACGGTGGCGAGCGCCGCCTCGCGCCACTGCGACGGCGGCAGGGGTGACCCGGTGTCCTCGTCGGTCTCGAACCAGAGGACGGCGCTGCCGAGGACGCCGGTGCGCTCCAGCGACGTCCGGACCCGGTCCTCCACCGTCCCCAGGTCCTCCCCCACGACGACCACGCCGGCCCGCACCGCCTCCAGGGCCAGCACCCCGAGCATCGCGTCGGCGTCGTAGGAGACGTAGGTGCCCTCTGCGGCGCTGCGGCCCTGCGGGACCCACCACAGCCGGAACAGGCCCATCACGTGGTCGATCCGCAGGCCGCCGGCGTGCCGGAGCACGCCCTGCACGAGCGACCGGTACGGCGCGTAGCCCTGCTCGCGCAGCCGGTCGGGGCGCCACGGCGGGAGCCCCCAGTCCTGGCCCTGCTGGTTGAACGAGTCGGGCGGTGCTCCCACCGTCGTCCCGAGCGCGAGCGAGTCCTGCAGCGCCCAGGCGTCCGCTCCGCCGGCGTCGACGCCGACGGCGAGGTCGTGCACGACGCCGACCGCCATGGGGCCGGCGGCCTCGGTGACCGCGGCGAGCTGCTCGTCGACCAGCAGCTGCACCCAGCACCAGAAGCCGACCCGGTCGGCGTGCGCCTCGCGCGCGGCCTCGATCCCGGGGGCGTCGGGGCGGCGCAGGTCCTCGGGCCACTCCTGCCACGGCGTGCCGTGGACCTCGGCGAGCGCGAAGAACAGGGCGACGTCCTCGAGCTCCTGGCCGCGCTCGGCCCGGAACGCCGCGAGGGCGTCCTCGCGGTGGTGCGGCCAGAGCAGCTCCAGCGCGGCGAGCTTCGCGGTGAAGGCGGGGTCGCGCGCGATCCGGTCCGGGTCGGACTCCGGCCGCAGCGCGGCGACCTGCGCCTGCAGCTCCGCGGGAGCGGCCGCGTGCTCGGGCACGTCCTGCACCCGCAGGTACAGCGCGGACCGGAACCGGCGAGAGCTCGGGGAGTACGGGGAGGGGTTCAGCGGCAGGACGGGCGTCTCGGCGTGCAGGGGGTTCAGCAGCACCACACCCGCGCCGTCGGCGGCCGTCGACGCAACGACCGTCCGGAGGTCGCCGTAGTCGCCGAGACCCCAGGACTGCGCGCTGCGCAGGCTGTAGAGCTGCACCATCCAGCCCCAGGAGCGACCCTCGCGGGACTCGATCCGCTCCGGCGCGACGACCAGGACCGCCTCGTCGGTCTCGTCCCCCGCGGCCGCCCGCAGCCGGTGCCAGCCGAGCGGCAGCTCCGGCAGCGCGGCCGTCCGCAGGACCCGGCCGGACCGGCGCTCGGCGGGAGCACCGGCCTCGAGGTCGACCTCGGACCCGTCCTCGAGCAGGACGGTCAGCACGACGTCGGCGTCCTCGGGCGCCCGCACCTCGACGGTGCCGCCCGGGCCGCGGACCACCAGCGACGGCGGCAGCAGCCGGCGCCACGGCGCGTCCTGCACCTCCTGCAGCGCGACCGCGACGGCGTCGTCGCTGCCGGCCTCGACCCCGAGGGCGGCGAGGGCGGACACGACGGCGTCCGGGGAGACGGGCACGGGCGTGCCGGCCCAGTCCTCGTAGGAGGTGGCGACGCCGTGGGCGGCGGCGAGGCGGGCCAGCGGGTCGGCGGGTGCGGGGGGGCTGGTCACGGGCACGCCGTCCCCGTTCCCGGGCTTCTCACGCGTCGGTGCGCAGGCGGGCGTAGGCGGCGAGGTCGTGGAACGCGCCCTGTCGCCACTGGGCCCCGCGCAGGACGCCCTCGCGGCGGAACCCGGCGCGCTCGAGCGCGGCCTGCTCCGCGAGGTTCTCGACGTCGGTCGAGGCCTGGACGCGGTGGACGCCCGTGGTGGCGAACAGGTGCTCGGCGAGCATCCGCTGAGCGCGGGTCCCGTGGCCGCGGCCGCGCGCGGTGCCGTGCAGCGAGATGCCGATGTCGAGCGCCTGCGACCCGGCGTTGGGGCCGTAGGTGACGGGGCGCCAGCCGACCCCGCCGAGCAGCCGGTCCCGCCCGTCGGTGACGGCGAGCTCGCCGCTGCCCTGCGGCAGGGGCAGCACCGCGACCGTCACGCCGGGCGGCGGCTCGCCGGCGAAGTCCTCGTAGGGCGACAGCACCTGCTCGCGCCAGCGCCGCAGGGTCCGCAGCTCGTCCGGCCGCGGGGCGCGCAGCCGGGTGGTGACCTCGCCGTCGGGTGCCGTCACACCCCCGCCCACATCGCCGGGTGCCGGTCGCGCCACGGCCGGGCCTGCTCGAGCTGCGCCGACAGCCGCACCAGGGTGAGCTCGTCCGCCGGGCGCCCGACCAGGTGGACGCCGAGGGGCAGCCCCTCGGGGGCGGTCGACAGGGGGACGTTCACCGCCGGCTGCCCCGTCATGTTGAAGATCGCGGTGAAGGGCGTCCAGCGGGTCATCCGGTCGAACTCCTCCTCCGGGGTGGCGCCGTCGGTGAAGGCGCCGAGCAGCGCGGGCGGCTGCGCCAGGGTCGGGGTGAGCAGCGCGTCGAAGGAGGCCGTGGCGGTGATCCCCCGGCGCGCCGCGCCCTGCAGCGCGGCCACCGCCGTGGCGAAGTCCCCCGCGCTGGCCGCGCGGCCCCGCTCGCGCAGCCAGCGCGTGAGGGGTCGCAGCAGGTGCTCCTTGGCGGGGTCGACCGGCGCCGTCGACGCCGAGACCGCCCACAGGACCCGGAAGTGCGGCAGCAGGTCGGGCCCGTACGGCGGCGGGACGTCCACGACCTCGTGCCCGAGCTCCTCGAGGAGCGCGGAGGCGGCGTCGTAGGCGGCGACGACGTCGGGGTGCACGACGGCGCCCTCGACGATCGGCTCGCGGGTGCGGGCGATCCGCAGCCGGCCCGGCTCCTGCGACGCGGCCGACAGGAACGTCTGCGCGGGCGGCGGCGCCCAGTGGGGGTCGCCCGGGGCCGGCCCGGCCATGGCGTCGAGCATCGCCGCGGCGTCGGCGACCGTCCGGGCGAGCGGGCCGTGCCAGGACAGGCCGGTGAGGTCGCCGAGGACGGGTCCGCGGCTGATCCGGCCGCGGCTGACCTTGATCCCGAACAGGCCGCAGACGCTGGCGGGGATCCGGACCGAGCCGCCCCCGTCGCTGCCCTGCGCGAACGGGAGCATCCCCGCGGCCACGGCCGCCCCGGCGCCGCCGCTGCTGCCGCCGGGGCTGCGGGTGAGGTCCCAGGGGTTGCGGGTCGTGCCGAACTCGGTCTCGGTGTAGCAGGGCAGCCCGAGCTCGGGGGTCGCGGTCTTGCCCAGGCTGATCGTGCCGGCGTCCCTGAGCCGGGCGGCGACGTTGTCGGTCCACGACGGCACGAAGCCGTCGAAGGCCAGGCTCCCCAGCCGACTCGGGACCCCCGCCACGGCGTCGAGGTCCTTGACCGCCGTCGGGACGCCGTGCAGGGGCGGCAGGTCGCCCCCCGCCCGGACGGCGGACTCGGCCTCGCGGGCCTGCTCACGGGCGGTGTCGAAGGTGGTCGTCACGAAGGCGCCGACGTCGCCGTCGAGGGCCTCGATCCGGGCGATGCAGTGCTCGACGAGCTCGACCGGGCTGGTCCGACCCGCCCGCACCGCGTCGGCCTGCTCGAGCGCGGTCAGGTCGTGGAGGTCAGCCATGGCCGGACGCTAACCGGTCAAGCGGGCTCCTCGAGGGCGTCCAGCCACGGCCCGTCGCCGAGGAAGGGCCGCCAGCGCGGGTCGACCCGCCGGGCCCCGACGACGCGCCAGGCCGCCCCGCTCGGCGCGACCGGCTGCCGGCGCATCCGCCAGCCGAGGTCGGCCACGGCGCGGTCGGCCTTCACGTGGTTGCAGCGGCCGCAGGCCGACACGACGTTGTCCCAGGAGTGCGCGCCGCCCCGGCTCTTCGGGACGACGTGGTCCAGGCTGGTCGCGGGCGCCCCGCAGTAGACGCACCGACCGCCGTCGCGGGCGAAGACGGCCTTGCGGGTCAGCGGCACCGTGGCCTTGTACGGGACGCGGACGAACCGCGTCAGCCGCACCACCGACGGCACCGGGACGCCCTGGCGCGCGGCGTGCAGGACCTCGTCGGTCTCGGCGACCGGGACGGCCTTGCCCAGCAGCACCAGCACGACGGCGCGGCGGCCGGGGACGACGCACAGCGGCTCGTAGCTCGCGTTCAGCACCAGCGCCTCGGCCACGTCCGCCTCCTCCGGCCCGGCTGCGGGCCTCCTGGGCAGTCTGACCGACGCGTCCGGGATGCGCCACGCCCTTGCGCCCCGGCAGGATCGTGACGTGACCCTGCTGCTGGCCCACGCCGCCGCCACCTGCGCGCTCGCCGGCCTGGTCTGGGTCGTGCAGCTCGTCGTCTACCCGGCGTTCCTGCTGGTCGGCCCCGGGCCCGGCTGGGAGCGCTACCACGCCGCCCACAGCGCCGCGATCACCCGCGTCGTCCTCGTGCCGTGGGCCGTGCAGGGCGTGACCTGCGCGCTGCTGCTGCTGCGCCGCCCCGACGGCGTCCCCCTCGCGCTGGCCCTGCTGGCCGGTGCGCTGGGCCTGGCCACCGTCGTGCTGACGGCCGCCGTGTCCGTGCCGCTGCACACCCGGCTCGGCGACGGCTACGACGACGCCGTCGCCCGGCGGCTGCTCGCGACCAACTGGTACCGGGTGCTCGCCTGGACCGCCGCGGCGGGCGTGGCCCTGGTCGCGGTCTCCCTGGGGGCGTCGCACACCTAGGCTCGGCAGCGTGACGACCTACCCCGACGCCGAGCGGCTCGACCTCGTCGAGGACCTCCTGGGGCACGCCGTCGCCGACCCCTACCGGTGGCTCGAGGACGCGACCTCGCCGCAGACCCGTGCCTGGGCCGCTGCCCAGGAGGCGCTGGTCCGGGAGCACCTCGACGCCCTGCCCGGCCGCGACCGGCTGCGCGACCGGCTGACCGCCCTGCTGGGCACCGGGTCGGTCGGGGTCCCCGCCTGGCGGGCCGGCCGCGCGTTCTCCACCCGGCGCGACCCGGGCCAGGAGCACGCCGTCCTGCACGTGCGCGAGCCCGACGGCACCAGCCGCCCGCTGCTCGACGTCGTCGCGCTGGACGCCTCCGGCGCCACCACCCTCGACGCCTGGGCGCCGTCCAAGGAGGGCCGGCTGCTGGCCTACCAGGTGTCGACCGGCGGGGACGAGGAGTCGCTGCTGTCGGTCCTGGACGTCGACACCGGCGAGGTCGTCGACGGGCCGCTGGACCGCTGCCGCTACTCCCCCGTCGCCTGGCTGCCGGGCGAGGAGGCGTTCTTCCACGTCCGCCGGCTCGCGCCCGACCAGGTCCCGGCCGGCGAGGAGCAGTTCCACCGGCGGGTGTGGCGCCACGAGGTCGGGACCTCCCCCGACGACGACGTGCTCGTCCCGTGCGACGGGTACGCCGAGGCGACGAACTACTACGGCTGCTCGGTCAGCCGCGACGGCCGCTGGCTCGTGGTCAGCGCCAGCGCCGGCACGGCCCCGCGCGACGACGTCTGGCTGTACGACCTGTCCACCGGCGCCGCTCCGGTCGAGGTGCAGGTCGGCGTCGACGCGCGGCTGTCGGCCTGGGTCGGGCGCGACGGCCGGCTGTACCTGCTGACCGACGCCGGCGCCCCCCGCGGCCGGCTGTGCGTGGCGGACCCGGCGTCGCCGCAGGAGTGGACCGAGCTGGTCGCCGAGGACGCCGAGGCGGTGCTCGAGGACGTCGAGGTCCTGGAGGACGGCCGCCTGGTGGTGCTCCGCAGCCGCCACGCGGTGAGCGAGGTCGAGGTCGACGGCGAGCCGCTGGTGCTGCCCGGCCTGGGCAGCGTGGGCGGGCTCTCCGGGCTGCCCGAGGGCGGCAGCGAGGTCTGGTTCGGCTGGACCGACACCAC
>JAOPWW010000047.1 GCA_025965495.1 Frankiales bacterium | reverse complement strand
GCGCTGACGACCTTGCCGTTCTCGCCCTGGATCGTCCCCGACAGCACCTTGTCGCCGGCGTCCGCGGGCCCGACCAGGACGCCCGCGAGCAGCGCGAGCAGCAGCGCGGCGAGCAGCGGACGGCGAGGGGACACGTCGTCATGGTGCACCCCCTGGACGGCCCCTGTTCACCGTCCGGCCCGGTCGGTCCCTCAGCCTCCCGCGAAGGGGGGCAGCACGTCGACGACGGAGGACGCAGCGAGCTCGACGGCCGCGTGGTCCCGGCCCCCGACCGGGGCGCCGTCGACGACGAAGCTGCAGCGGGCGAGGACGGTCGTGAAGCGGTCGTCGTGCTGGGCCCGCAGGGCCGCCAGGGCCTGCCCCAGGTTGGCCGCGTCGACCTCCTCCGACCCGGTGCCGGCGGCGTCCTTGGCGGCGGCGAAGTAGCGGACGGTGCTCATGACGGGCTCCTGGCGGCCGGGGACAGGCCGTCAGCGTGACACCGCCGGTGTGACGCAGCCGCCGGGACCTGCGCCGGACACGGTCCGGACACGCGCCGTACACTCGCCGCCGAGGCAACGGCGCCTCTGGCACACCCGCTCGAGACCCGGGAGCCTCCATGGCCGCCCTCCTGCTCCTCACCGACGCGCAGTTCGCCGGTGTCGAAGCCTCACCGAGCGCCGAGGTCCTGCCCGCGCTGGGGCTCCTGGGCCACACCGTCAAGGTCGCGCCCGCCGAGGCGAGCGCGCTGCTGGACTCCCCCGCCTGCGACGTCGTCCTCGTCGACGCCCGCCGCGACCTCGCCCGGGCCCGCTCGCTGTGCCGCCTGCTGCGCACCACGGGGCTGTCGGTGCCGCTGCTCGCCGTGCTCACCGAGGGCGGGCTGGTCGCCCTGACCGCCGAGTGGGGCGTCGACGACGTCCTGCTCGCCACCGCGGGGCCGGCCGAGGTCGACGCGCGCCTGCGGCTGGCCACCGGCAAGGCCGAGGCGGCCGCCGGACCGGCCGAGGAGCAGGGCGTCGTGCGGGCCGGTGAGCTCACCATCGACGAGACCACCTACACCTGCCGCCTCAAGGGCCGCACGCTCGACCTGACGTTCAAGGAGTTCGAGCTGCTCAAGCACCTCGCGCAGCACCCGGGCCGCGTCTACACCCGGGCCCAGCTGCTGCAGGAGGTCTGGGGCTACGACTACTTCGGCGGCACCCGCACCGTCGACGTCCACGTCCGGCGCCTGCGCGCCAAGCTCGGGGTCGAGCACGAGGCGCTCATCGGTACCGTCCGCCACGTCGGCTACAAGTTCGTCACGCCCTCGCTGACGGCGCTCCCCGCGGACGACGGAGCGCTCGTCCGCTGACCCCGGGTCGCCCATCAACGCGCGTGCATGGCACTCTGGCCGCTCCTCGAACTGCTGGAGCGCCCATGTCCCGCCGCACCGCCGCCCTCGCCCTCGCCCTGCTGACGGCTCCCCTGCTGGCCGCCTGCGGCTCCTCCGACAGCAAGCCGGGCGCCGCCGCGTCGGCGCCGGCGTCGGCGACCGCCTCCTCGGGCACGTCCTTCGCGGACGTCGAGGCGCAGGCCAAGGGCCAGACGGTCAACTGGTACATGTACGGCGGCGACGACGTCCTCAACACCTTCGTCAACGGCTACCTGAAGACCAAGCTCGCGGCGCGGGGCGTGACCCTCAACCAGGTCAAGATCACCGACACCGTGACGGCGGTGAACAAGGTGCTGGCCGAGAAGCAGGCCGGCAAGACCACGGACGGCTCGGTCGACGCGATCTGGATCAACGGCGAGAACTTCGCCACGGGCAAGCAGGCCGACCTCTGGTACTGCGGCTACGCCCAGAGCCTCGCGAACGCCAGGTACGTCGACTTCAGCCAGCCCGCCGTCGCCAACGACTTCGGCCTGCCGGTGGAGGGCTGCGAGTCGGTCTGGATGCAGGCCAACTCGGCGCTGGTCTACGACAGCACCCGCCTGACGAAGGACGACGTGAAGAGCGCCAGCAGCCTGTTCGACTGGGCCAAGGCCCACCCGGGCAAGTTCACGTACCCGGCGCCGCCGGACTTCACGGGCTCGATGGCCGTGCGCACGTTCTTCTACGACACCAACGACGGCCCCGACGGCTTCGCCGGGCAGTTCGACGAGGCGAAGTACGCGCCGGCCGCGACGAAGCTCTGGAAGCGCCTGAACGACCTCGAGCCCTCGCTGTACAAGAAGGGCAAGACCTACCCGGCCGGCGAGCCCGACGTCGAGAAGCTCTACGCCAACGGCGAGATCAGCGCGTTCCTCACCTACGGGCCGGGCGCCGTGGGCGACGCCGTGAAGAAGGGCACCTTCCCCGCGACCACCCGCGAGGCGGTCTTCGAGGGCGGCAACATCAGCAACTACAACTTCCTGGCCATCCCGTTCAACAGCCCCCACAAGGCCGCCGCGCAGGTCCTGCAGGACACCCTGCTCGACCCGCAGACCCAGCTCGAGCTCTACAAGAGCTCCGGCTCGTTCCCCGGCATCGACCTGGCCAAGACCGACCCGGCGACGCAGGCCGCCTTCAAGGCCGTCTCCACCAGCCCGGCCGTGCTGCCCCTGGACGTCCTGAGCAAGGACGCCCAGCCGGAGCTGACCAGCACCTACGTGACGCGCATCGAGAAGGACTGGAAGGCGAACGTCCTCCAGAAGTGACGCGCCTGCCCCGCGGCCTGCGGATCGCCCTGCTGCTCGCGCCCGCCCTGCTCGTCGTCGTCGTGCTGTTCCTCGGCGGCCTCGTGCAGGGCGTGCTGCAGAGCTTCGGCTACCTGCCGTTCCTGTCGGACTGGCACTGGAGCACCGACGCCTACCGCGCGATGGCGGTCGACCCCGCCGTGCGGGCGTCGTTCGTGCTGACCTTCCGGACGGCGTTCCTGGCGACCGTGCTCGCCGTCGTGCTCGGGACGTCGGGGGCGCTGCTCGTGCGGTCCACCCGGCGGGGGAAGCGGGCGCTGTCGGCGGTCTTCCAGAGCACCCTGCCGGTGCCCCACCTGGTCGGGGCGCTCGCGATGCTGCTCCTGCTCAGCCAGGGCGGGACGCTCTCCCGGATCACCCACGCGCTCGGCCTCACCTCCGGCACGGCCGACTTCCCGGAGCTGACCAACGACGCGTTCGGCTGGGGCCTGCTCGCCGAGTACGCGTGGAAGGAGGCCCCGTTCGTGGGCGTCGTCGTGCTGGCCACCCTCAACGCCGGGGTCGCCGAACTCGAGGACGCCGCCCGCACCCTGGGGGCGGGCCGGTGGGCGCGGCTGCGCCACGTCGTCGTCCCGCTCATCACGCCCGGGGTGCTCGCGACGTCGGTGCTGGTGTTCGCCTTCAGCTTCGGCTCCTACGAGGTGCCCGTGCTGCTCGGCCGGCCCTACCCGTCGACGCTCCCGGTCGTGGCCTACCAGTACGCCACCGACACCGACCTGAACGCCCGGCCCACCGCCATGGCCATCGCCGTCGTCGTCGCGCTGCTCGTCGGCTCGCTGGTCGCGGTCTACACGGCCGTCTCCGAGCGCTACCTGCGCAGGACCGCGTGACGGCGTCGCCCCTGCGGGCCGTCCCGCGAGGGCTGCTCGTCGTCGGGCTGCTGCTGCCGTTCGTGCCGCTGCTGGTCTGGGCCGGCAGCGGGCAGTGGCGCTACCCCGCGCTCGTGCCGCAGCACCGGAGCGCCCGAGGCCTGCGGCTGCTGGTCGACCCGGCGTCGGAGGTGGTGCAGGGGCTCGTCACGTCCCTGACCCTGGGTGTCCTGGTGTCGGCGCTGGCCTGCCTGCTCGGGCTCTCGGCGGGGCGCGCCCTCGGGCTCTACGCGTTCCGCGGCAAGCGGCTCGTGCAGTTCCTGCTGCTCGCCCCGGCGATCGTCCCGGGCCTGGCCGTCACCCTCGGCATCCAGGTCTACTTCCTGCGCTACGGCCTCGCGGGGACGCTGCAGGGCGTCGTGCTGGTCCAGCTCGTGCCGACGGTGCCGTACGTGACGCTCGTGCTCGGCAGCGCGTTCGCCAACTTCGAGACCGGCTACGAGGACGCCGCCCGCAGCCTGGGCGCCGGACCGCTGCGGACCTTCTGGCACGTCACACTCCCGGTGCTGCGGCCGTCCCTGGTCGTCGCCGCCTTCTTCGCCTTCCTGCTGTCCTGGAGCGAGTACGTGCTGACCCTGCTCATCGGCGGCGGCACGGTGAAGACCCTGCCGCTCCTGCTGTTCGCCTACATCGGCGGGAGCGACCTCACCGAGGCTGCGGCCCTGGCCCTGCTGTTCGTCACGCCGCCGTTCCTGCTCGTGCTGCTCACCTCGCGCGTCCTCACCGGCAGCTCGTCCGCCA